>JBOGTX010000028.1:0-3565 GCA_050695695.1 Chloroflexota bacterium | reverse complement strand
ACCAGGAAGAGCTGCTTCTCGCCATTCTGGAGAACGAGATTAAGCAGGGAGAGCACGTCCTCGGTCTTGCTCAAGAATCGATCGGTCACGCAGACCAGGACGCTCTCCAGCGACGCTTCCATGCGCTGTCGATCGGTGACCAGATAGGGTGAGACCCAACCCTTGTCCCACTGGATTCCTTCGACGTATTCGCGATCGATCGTCGTTCCGTGGGCGTTTTCGACGATGACCACGCCGTCGCGTCCAATGATGTCGAAGATCTCCCCGATCATGCCGGCGATCTTCGGGTCGCGGGTACACGCCGTCGCGACCCGTTGGAGGTCGTCGGGCGTTTCCACGGCGCGGGCCTGCCGATCCAATTCGGCAAGGGCAACCGCCAGGGCTTTTTCGATGCCGTGCTTCACGAACATTGGATTGCCGCCGGCGGCAACGTACCGAATCGACGCTTCCAGCACGCTCTGGGCAAGCACGACCGCCGTGGCCGAGCCATCGCCGGTCGTGTCGCCGATTTTGCAGGCGAGCTGGCGAATGATCATCGCCCCGATATCTTCGAACGGATTCGGAATCTGCAGCGTCCGGCGCGCGATCGTCGCGCCGTCGTCGAGAATTTCCGGCGGCTTGCTCGAGCCGACGATTGGCTGAATCGCGACCGTCCGGGCGCGCGGCCCCAACGTCACGCGGATGAGACGCGACATGGTGTCGACGCCTCGTCGGAGCGCGGCGCGCGCATCTTCTTCCAGCAGCATATATTGGTCGGGCATTGACGAAGGCACCTCATCCCACCAGGGCACAAAGATCTACGTAACCACCGCGCAAAGAATACAGGGTCGAATCGAAAGATTCAAGACACGACTCACGGGCGGCAGCGCGCTCGGCCGGGACGCGGCCGCGCGATGTCGGGTGGGTGACGTTTGCCGAGCCCGATTAGGCCGGGGGCGGGGGGTTCCGCAGTCGTTCGCGCCACTCGGAAAAGAGCAGGTAGCCGATCGCGACCGCAACCGCGACGAACGGCAAGCTCAAGAGAACCACAAGCCCGATGATCACTCGCTTCAGCAACGTTATCCCCTCGTCTTCGAAAGTACAGCCAAGGTGGCGCCCGTCCATTATACAACAGTTGAGCGGGCGCCATGGTCGGATGGCGAAACCGAATCGGGCTACCCCTTGATGGCCACGCCAAACCTACCCTAATGCGCCACTGACCCATCCGAGTGGAAGCTTCCCGCGATCGAGTGGGCGCGGTAGGGGAATTTGCTCAGCTTATCCTCGCGAAGCTCAACGCCGATGCCGGGCCGATCCGGGACGATCACGTCGCCACCTTCGCGCCGAGGCGGCTCGTCGAGAATCTCGTTCAGCGCGTCCGCCCCGAGGTGGCTCTCCTGCAAGAAGTAATTGGGGATCGCCGCGTCGAGCTGGAGGTAGGCCGCCAGGTTGAAGGGGCTGCCCATCAGATGTGGGAAGATCCCCACGAACGACGCCTCCGCCAGCGCCGCGATCTTCTTGCACTGGGTGTAACCGCCGGCCAGCGAGAGGTCGGGGCGGATCAAGCTGACCGCGCCGGTGTCGATCAGCTCGCGGAACTGATACAGCGTGTGGCAGCGCTCGCCGGTGGCGATCGGCAGATTGACGTGCCGCGCGACGTAGCTCAACGCCTCGTTGCTTTCCGGAGCGACCGGGTCCTCATAGTAGAGGATCCGGTAGGGTGCGAGCTCGCTGGCCAGGGCGACCGCTTCGTGCGGCGCGAAGTTGCGGTGGGCTTCGATCCCCAGGTCGATCTCGTATCCGACTGCTTCGCGGATCGCCCTGACGCTTTTGGTCACCTCGGCGATCGTCTTCGAGGGAGTCCAGGTTTCCCAGCCGGGCGAGAACGGCATCGTTCGCAGTGAGGTATAGCCCTGCTCGACGCTCTTCAGGGCGCTGGCGGCTCGCTTCTCCGGCGTGTCCCCGGTCACCCCGGCGAACACCCGGATCCGATCCCGACACTTGCCCCCGAGGAGCTGGTACACCGGTTTGCCGAGCGACTTCCCCAGGATGTCCCAGAGCGCCACGTCGATCGCGCTGAGCGCCGCGCTGAGAACGGCGCCGCTGAAGTGGGTGTCGCGCGAGACGACCTGAAAGTGGTGCTCGATCCGGGAAGGGTCTTTACCAACGTAATACGCGCTCAGCTCCTCGATCGCGTGGCGCACCATCGCATGGTGCGCCCAGAGGCCGGCCTCGCCGGTGCCGACGATCCCCTGGTCGGTGTACACCCGGACCAGCAGACAGCGATCGACCAGGAAAGGCGTGATTTTCTCGATTCGCACCGGACAGACTCCCTTGCGCGCCCGTCGTGCGACGGGCGCCGATTAGCTTCGTGCCGGGATGGTAGCGCGACGGGTGGCCGCGCGTCAATCGCCGTCGGGGGTGAGGGACTGGCAACGAATTTGCGGTCGCTCGCCGATCGAGCTTTGAGAGCCGACGCCGCGAAGGAGGCGACCGATGGAGCTGCGAGGAAAGGTAGCGCTGGTGACCGGCGCGTCGAGCGGGATTGGCCGCGCCATCGCGCTCCGCCTTGGCCGCGATGGCGCGGACGTCTGCGTGAACTACCGCAAGGAGGTCGACCAGGCCACCACGGTTTGCCAGGACATCACCCGGATGGGCCGGCGCGCGATCAGCGCTCAGGCCGACGTATCGAAAGTCGATCAGGCCGGGCGGCTGGTGGACGCCACCGTGGCCCAGCTCGGCCAGCTCGACATCCTCGTCAACAACGCTGGCATCGAGATCGAGCAGCCCTTTCTCGACGTGACCGAGGAAGCCTACGATCGGGTCCTGGCGGTGAACCTGAAGGGCGCGTTCTTTTGCGCCCAGGCGGCCGCGCGGCACATGGCCCACCGCGGCAAGGGCGGGCGCATCGTCAACATCTCCTCGGTCCACGAAGACCTCGCCATGCCGGGCAACGCGCCCTACTGCGCGTCGAAAGGCGGCATGCGCATGCTGACGCGCACGATCTGCCTGGAGCTGGCGCCCTACCAGATCACCGTGAACGATGTCGGGCCCGGCGCGATCGAGACGCCGATCAATCAAGCCACGCTGCACAATCCCGAAGCGCTGCGGAAACTGCTCGCCGAGATTCCGCTCGGACGGGTGGGTTGCCCGGACGACGTCGCGGATCTGGTTGCCTACCTGGTGTCGCCGGCAGCCTCCTACATCACCGGCAGCAGCTACTTCATCGACGGCGGCCTGATGCGCAATACTGGCAATCTCTAACCTTCATTGACTCCCCGGCGTCTGCTGACTACTATGCTCGATAGACCTGGTGTCAGGAGGAAGAGAGCCGTGGCTGTCGCACCGCAAGTTCCGAAATTCACCGGCGCCCGAGTTCGCCGCCGGGAAGATCCTCGTTTGATCACCGGACGGGCCACCTACGTCGACGACGTTCAATTGGCCGGCTGCCTCCATATGGCGGTCCTGCGCAGCCCGTACCCCAACGCGCGCATTGTCTCGATCGACGCGTCGGTCGCCAGGGGCTCTCCGGGCGTGGCCGCGGTGATCGCGGGCGCCGAGGTCAAGGACGTTTGCGGCCCACTTC
>JBOGTX010000027.1:0-4461 GCA_050695695.1 Chloroflexota bacterium | reverse complement strand
GGAATCGATGGCTTCGGGTAAGCCAGTGGTCGCGGTCCGGCGCGGTGGCCCTCTCGAAAGCATCATCCACGACCAGACCGGCCTGCTGTGTCCGCCGGAGCCGGCCGCCTTCGCGGCTGAGATGGCGAAGCTCGCCAAGGATCCACGCGCTGCCTCCGAGCTGGGAGCTCGCGGACGACGGCGCGCGGCCACCTTTTCCTGGGGAGAGTTCGTGAGCCGGATCGACGACTACGTCGACGCCGTCGGCCGGGCACCGGAACGCGAGCTCGACGATCCGTCCGGGATCCTGGACCTCGAGGGATGAAAGCTCGGGTCGGAATCGACGCGACGTTTCTGGAGCGCGATGGGCGCTATACCGGCATGGGGGTGTACACGCGCGGGATCGCGACCGGTCTCGCCGAGGTGGCGGAGGGCGACGAGATCGTGCTGCTCGGCTATGGGCCACGGCCCGCCGATTTGCCGGAGGCAATCGGCTGGGAGAGGATGGCGCGGCTGCCGGCGGGTCGGGCGAGCCTCTGGGCAAGCCACCAGATCGTCTTGCCACGCATCGCCCGCCGGCTCAACCTCGACCTGGTTCACGTGCCGGGGGTCAATTTGCGACTGTCTCAGCCCGGCGTGCCATTCTGGCTGCCCTGCCCGCTGGTCGTGACCGTTCACGACGCGATCCCGGTGAGCTACTACGGTGTCGTGGGGCCGGCCCTGCCCTGGCGCCTCCGGGTCGGCTACCAGGTCGCCCTGCTCGCGGTCCGCCGGGCATCCGTCGTCTTCACGGTGTCCGAGACCTCGCGCCGCGACATCCTCGCCCACCTGCGGATCCAGTCAGCGCGCCTGCGGGTGGTCTACAACGGTTTGGAGACGCCGGGCGCCGCGAACGAGGGGCGGGACCGCGCGACCCTCGCTCGGCTCGGCGTGTTCCCGCCGTACCTCCTCTACGCCGGCTCGTTCGAGCCGCGCAAGAATCTTTTGGGCGCGGTCTTCGCCTACCGTGACGCGCTGAAGCGGCGCGCGCTACCCGACCTCGTGCTGCTGGTGGAGCGCGAGAGCGGCCACCGCGCCGCGGTGCTGGCCGAGGTCACCGCCTCGGGAATCGACCATGGTTTGCGCTTCGTCCACTCGCTCTCCGACGACGAGCTGACGACGCTGTACCGGCATGCGTCGATTTTCCTCGCCCCGTCGCGCTCCGAGGGCTTCGGCTTCGCTCCGCTGCAGGCGCTTGCCCTTGGCGTGCCGGTCATCGCCGCGCGGGCCGGGGCCCTCCCCGAGGTGCTGGGCGACGCGGCGCGCTACGTCGACCCGACCAGTGTCGAGGAATGGGCCACCGCGATCGTCGAGCTGGTCGATCAGCCGGCGTGGGCAGCGGAGCTCGGGGCCCGTGGACCGGCCCGGGCGGCCTGCTTTCGCTGGAGCACGGCGGCCTGCCAGATCCTGGATGAATACCGTCGAATCGCCGCGCGTCGTCCACGGCCGGCCGCCCCACCGATTCGCCGCTGATGCCATGAAAATGCGGTCGCCCCGGCGACGGTCCCGACGCCGGCTGCTCGCCTGGGGAGGGGCCGGCGCGCTCGGGGTCCTGGGCCTGATCGCGGTGGGTGGCGCCCTCTCGATCGGAAAGAGCGCCCCCCGCGAGGGACCACCGCCGGCCACCGCCGCCCCGACGCCGACCCCGGTGCCCAGCGGGCAGCGTCTCATCTTCACCTATTACTTCTACTGGTATGACGCCGCCACCGGCGCCCATCTCCAGGAGGCCGACGGGCTTCGCTACCACTTTCCCGCTCAGCCGCTGGTGTCCTGGGCGAATCCCGCCTGGCACGCGAAGCAGTTGTCGGACATGCGCTGGGCCGGCATCAACGTGGCGCTGCCGGTCTACTGGGGACACGACCGACCCCAGGATGCCTGGAGCTGGCAAGGGCTGGACGTTCTGGCGAAGACCTGGCGGGGCCTCCAGCGCGAGGGCAGCGATCCACCGCGGATCGGCATGTTCCTGGACACGACGATCGTCGCCGGCCGGAACCTGACGAGCGCCGATGGCAAGCGGTGGTTCTATTCGAACTTCCACGATTTCTTCACCCGGATTCCGCGCGAGGCCTGGGCGCTGGTCGACGGACGCCCGGTTGCCTTCCTCTTCACGTCGGACTGGACCGCGGCGATGGACCAGACAACGTTCGACGCGGTCTCCGACCAGTTTCAGCGCGATTTCGGCGCGCGCCCTTACATCGTGCGCGAGGTGTCCTGGGACTACCCGATCCTGCGCTGGGAGAACGGGGTTCGGGTTCGCGACTACACCAGGGCGATCCTGACCGACAACAGCTACCTCTGGGACGCGGCGGCCCACGGCTTCGTCGATCGCGGCGGGGTGGCCGAGGTTGGGCCGGGCTACGACGATCACCTCGTGCCCGGGCGCGGCGCCGGCACGGTGATGAGCCGCGAGAACGGGGCGTTCTACCGGCGCGCCTTCGCGGCGGCGATTTCCTCTGGGAAACCGCTCCTGGCGATCGAGACCTGGGACGAGCTCCACGAGGGCAGCGGCATCGCCGAAACGGTGGAGTACGGTCGCCAGTACCTGGAAATCACCCGTGACATGGCGCGACAGTTCCACGCCGCGCCCGGACCATGACACACTCGGGGCTGGACGGCACTCCGCCGAGTCAATCGGCCGACGGCCTGGCAATCCCCTCTCCCGTTGGGAGAGGGGACACGCCGAGCGTTCGCCGGGTGAATCTTACCCCGATTTCACTCAGCCGTCTTGCATCACGAAGACGCACTTGCCGGTGGCGCCGCCGTCGAAGGTCCGAAGGGCTTCCTCGGCCTGGTCCAGGCGGAAGCGATGGGTGATCAGCTTGCTCAACGGCACCCTTCGATCGACGACGAACCGGGCGCACTCCTCGAGGCCCACCGTGGGGAACGTCCACGACCCGTAGAGGGTCAGGTGACGGTGGATGATGTCCGGACTCGGCTCGAGGGACACCGTGCCGCCCTCGCCCACGAAGCAGGCCCGGCCGAACACCCGCGCGCTGCGCACCGTCTGGGCCCGGGCGGTCGCGTTGCCGGTGCAGTCCAGCGTCGCGTCCGCGCCCTCGCCGTGGGTCAGGTCGCGAATCGCCTGGATCGGGTCGCCCTCGGTCGGGTTCACCACCTCGTCGGCCCCCAGGCCCCGCGCGAGCTCGAGGCGGGCCGGCGCTACGTCCACCGCGATCACCCGCGCCCCCATCGCCTTCGCCAGCAGCGTCGCGCTCAGGCCGACCGGTCCCTGCCCGTAGACCGCCAGGGTGTCGCGTCCGGAGACGTCGAGCTTCTTCACCGCCATGTAGGCGGTGCCGGTCCCGCAGGCGATCGCGGCGCCGTCGGCGTAGGAGAGCTCGTCGGGCAGGTGCACCAGGCACGCCGCCGGCACCAGGATATAGTCGGCGTTGCCGCCGTGGTCGCGGAGGCCATACGTCTTGTGGCCGTGGATGCACAGTTGGAAGTAGCCGATCCGGCAGTACTTGCAGACCCCGCACCCCGAGTAGTGATGGATCATCGCCCGATCGCCGACCGTCGGACCGACGACCCCCGGCCCCAGCGCGGCCACCGACCCGCACGGCTCGTGCCCGCTGATGTGCGATTGGGCGCGCGCGCCGCGATAAGGGTGCAGATCACTGCCGCAAATGCCCGATGCTCCCAGCTTGACGACGACCTCGCCCGGACCAGGCACCGGGTCGGGAAACTCGCGAATCTCCAGCTTGCGATCGCCCAGGAAGACAACGCCCCGCATCGATTCCTCCGTTTGGTTTTGGTTCAGGCCAGATCGTTCAAGACCGCCCGGCAGTACCCCGCCGCCCAGGCCATGCTCCGCGCGTTGCGGGTGTCGCCCGGCAGGCGCGGCAGGTGTTCGGGCGCGATCGCGCCTCGGTAGCCGAGCTCGTGCAGCACCCGTAGTGCGCTCGCCGGCTGCACCTCGCCGGTTCCCGGAAACACCTCGTCGACGTGGTCGGGATGCACGATCACGTCGCGCACGTGAACGAAGAAGACCCGATCGATCAAGGGTCGAATCACCTCGCGCACGTCGTAACCGCTCAGGTGCATGCAGCCGAAGCAGAAGATCATGCCGTTCTCCGGCGCCGGCACCGCCTCGAACACGCTCTGGTACTCCCGCGCGCCCCAGAGCCCCTTGGTCGGCGGCCAGGGCGAGTGGGTCGCCAGCTTGACCCCGGCCTCGCGCGCGCGCTCGCTCGCCCGTTGATAAAACGCGACGTTGCGCTTGAATTGGTCCGCGGCCTCGTCCGGAGCTTTGGCGTCGTCGAGCGGGGGGTGCAAGGTCACAACCGGGATCTCCGCCTGCCCGGCCGCGTCGAGGTGGCGCGCGAAGACGTCGAAGGCCGCCTGCCCCTCCGGCGTGGGATCGCACCAGGCCCGGACCGGCTCCTTCACCGGCTCGAGGCCGACGATCTCGATCCCTGCCGCGTCGAAGGGCCGGCGGTACTC
>JBOGTX010000026.1:0-7480 GCA_050695695.1 Chloroflexota bacterium | reverse complement strand
CCCCGCCCCTCTCCATCGGAGATGGGGCGGGGAGATGGACGGGCGCGGAGCGCTCGGCGCGCCTCCCGGTTCCCCCCTCTCGACCTCCGGTGGAGAGGGGGCGAGGGGGTGAGGCCGCGCCCTGCCTCTACGAAGACTTGCGGAGCGCCAGTGGGCGCGGCGCGTTCTCCAGTGGGCGTCTGACCAGCAGGCCGCGCTCGCGGGCGATGCTCACCGCGTCGGCCCGGGAGTCGACCTGGAGCTTTTCGCGAATCCGCCGCAGGTAGGTCTTGACCGTATTTCGGGAGAGGCAGAGGGATTCGGCGATGTATTCTTCGCCGGCGCCCCCGGCGGCGAGGGACAAGACCTCGGATTCCCGGTTGGAAAGGGGGGTTTCTCGGCTCCACGGCGGCGCCGAGGAGGGAATTCGCTGGAGCGCGGCGGTGACGAGGTGTTGGATGGTCTGAGGACACGCCCAGAAGCCCCAGCGCGCGACCGCGATCACGGCGTCACGAAGGTCTTCCGGGGAGAGCGTGGTCGAAATGCCGTACCCGTGAACTCCACTGCGCAGCGTATCGATCATCTCGTCGCGACTGTCGCTCTCGGTCAGGACGAGGATCTTTGCCCTGGCGCCAACCCTGGCGATTCGTTCGACGGCCGTGGCAGCCTCCACGTGGGGCACCTGGGCGTTCAGGATCAGCACGTCGCAGTCAAGCTGGTCACCGGCCGCGCCGGGCTCGTCGAACGGACCGGGCTGACACGCTGGCTTCAATCGAGGATGTTGGCTCAAGGCCGTCATCATGCCCGCCTGGAGAAGCAGCGACCCGCCGACGATGGCGACTCGGATGCATTCCATTCATGACCTCCATGGATTCTCACAACTCTGTGAAAGCCACGGCCTGGTGATCGAGATTCGATCACGTCCGTTTCGGGCTTCGGAGATCGGGGAGGATGCTGGCCACATGGGGAAGAGTCGTGTTTTGACTCGTCGGAGGCGTGAGTTCTTCACGAATCAGTGGCGATGCGAGCGCGGCCCGAACCGGAAGAATAGCAAACCAGGAGAAAGTAGCCGAACTGGTCGCGTCCGGTTTATTATTTACATAATCTCCTTCACGACCTGAACCGAAAAACGTTGGTCAATCATACACCCGGCTAGTTGAGAATAAATTGAGACAAACCTGTCAAAGGTTGCGATTTCGAGAAGGTCTGGCAACGGTCGCGTCGCGGCAGCCGGCAAAGCACCGATATGCTAGTATTGCGTTCGACCCGCGGGCGCATCGCGTGATTCTCGCCATTCGGAGGAGGCCATTCCCATGAGACTGAAGGACAAAGTCGCTTTGATCACCGGTGCGTCGCGTGGCATCGGACGGGGCATCGCGCTGGCGTACGCGAAGGAGGGGGCGAAGGTCGCCGTCAACTACAGCGCCACCCCCGACGGCGCGCTGGACGTCGTGCGGGAGATCCGCGCGGCGGGTGGCGATGCCGAGGCGTTTCCCGGCGACGTCGCCGAAACCACCCAGATGGACGCGCTTTTCGAGAGCTCGCTGAAGCGCTTCGGCCGGTTGGACGTGTACGTGAATAACGCCAATGCCGGCCATCGGGAATACCGAGGCTGGAGCAACTACCTCGACGTCGAGGAGCAGCAGCTCTTCGATGGCTTCTACTTGAGCTTCAAGGCGGCGTTCACCAATGGCCAGCGCGCCGCCCGCCAGATGATCGCCCACGGCGGTGGGGGCACAATAATTAACATAACATCGGTGCACCAGGAGCGCGCCTGGGAGCACGACGCGATTTACGGCTCGATGAAGGCCGCGATCCGGCGCCTGACGATGAGCCAGGCCCGCGAGCTCGCCCCCCACCAGATTCGGGTCAACGCGATCGCTCCGGGCTTCATCGACGTGCGGCTCCGGCCTGGCGAGCGCGGCGAGGGGTACGATCGCGCGGTCGAGGTCGTGACGCCGCAGGTGCCGCTCGGCCCCGGCGTCCCAGCCGATATCGCCGGCGCCGCGGTCTATCTCGCCTCCGACGAGGCGCGCTACGTCACCGGCACCTTCATCCTGGTCGACGGCGGCATGCTCCTCGCGCCGGTCGCGACCGTCTGATCTACTTGGAAGACAAGGAGATTCCGGGTATGGGCAAGATCCACGAACGATTAGCCAACCGGCGGCCGGGACTCTGGGAGCCGACGCTGACGCCGCTCATGCTGACCCAGGTGGCGGGAATTGGCGAGCCGAGGTGGTCGCCGGATGGCGAGTGGATGAGCTACGTCCAGACCTGCAACGGCGAAGGGCGGATCGTCGTCGTGCCGGCCGGGGGCGGTCCGGAGCTTCAGGTCACCAGCGATCCACCCTCTCAGGCCACCGGTTCCTACGGTGGCGGCTACTACGATTGGTCTCCCGATGGCAAGTCCCTGGTTTATCTCGCCCGCGACAACAAGCTCTGGATCGTTCCCTGGCGCGGTGGTCGGTCGCGCCGCCTGGTCGAGGGGGAGGGGCGCCAGCGCGGGCCGGCCTGGTCGCCAGATGGCCGCCTGGTGGCGTATTCCTGGGAGACCGCCGATCAGTCCACGATCGCGGTCGGCGAGGTCTCACCCCGCGATTACGGGGTGGCCTGGCCACGGCGGGTGAGCGGCAACGCCGACTTCACCCAGGACCCCGCGTGGTCGCCGGACTCGGCGCGCCTTGCCTGGCACGAGTGGGACGTGCCCAACATGCCCTGGGATGGCAGCCGCGTCGTCCTGGCCGACCTGACCTCGGGCGAGCGTCGGGTCGTGGCCGGGGACGAGAACGTGGCGACGGCCCAGCCGCGCTTCTCGCCCGATGGCAAGCACCTCGCGTTCCTCTGCGATCGGAATGGCTGGCTGAATCTCTGGCTCGCCAACGCGGATGGCGGCGACCCGCGTCCGCTGATCGAGGAGGAGTTCGAGCACGGGCCACCCGCCTGGAGCCCCGGCGCGCGCACCTACGCCTGGTCACCCGACGGGAGCCGCGTCGCCTACCTTCGCAACGACGACGGGGACTGGCGGCTGCGCGTCCTGGACCTGACGACCGGCGAGAACCGTCCGGTCGACGACGCGGAAGGGACGCGCGCGGGGCTGAGCTGGTCGTCGCGTCACGAGCTGGTCATGATCCAGAGTCACCCAACGGTGTCGCCCCGGGTGACCGCGATCGATCTGGAGTCGAAGGCATCGCGCGGGCTGGCGCTCTCCGGCGCCGGGGGCCTGACCGCGGACAGCGTGCCGGCCAGGTCGGTGCGCTGGACCAGCCGCGACGGCGCGACCCTTCACGGACACGTCTATCGTCCCGGTCGGGTCACCGATCTGCCATCGCCGTTGCTGGTCATGCTGCACGGGGGACCGACCGGCCAGTTCGGGGTCGGCTGGAGCGGCCAGATTCAGTACTTCGTTCAACGCGGTTGGATGGTGTTCACGCCGGAGTATCGCGGCTCGACCGGTTATGGCCGTGCCTACACCCAGGCGTTGCGCGAGAGCTGGGGGATCCACGACGTAAACGATACTGTCGACGGCATCGACCACCTGATCGCGGGCGGCGGAATCGATCGCGAGCGGGTCGTGGTGATGGGGGGCAGCGCCGGAGGCTACACCGTCCTGATGCTGCTGGCGCTGGCCGGCGACCGGATTCGCGCCGGGGTCGATCTCTACGGGGTGACCGATCTCTGGGAATTGAACGAGGGGACCCACCGGCTCGAAGCGCACTACAACCACCATCTGGTCGGCCCGCTGCCGGAGGCGGCGCGACGCTATGACGAGCGCTCGCCCATGTTCCTGGCCGACCGGATCCAGGCGCCGCTCCTGGTGCTGCAGGGCGACGCGGACGCGGTCGTGCCGAAAGGTCAATCCGACGCCCTCGTCGAATCGGTTCGCCGAAGCGGCGGATTGGTCGAATACCACGTCTACGAAGGCGAGGGCCACGGCTGGTCTCGCGTCGAAACGATGCGGATCGCCCTCGAGACGATCGATCGGTTCCTCGCGAATTACGTCTTGTTGCGATAAGTCGCGAAGCTCACGTCGCCTGCTCCGGGCGCGCCAGCCGGCTGACGAACCGCGCGAAGCGCTCGATCCCCTTTTCGATCGTGGTCCGGTCCGTCGCGTACGAGAAGCGTATGTGCTGATCCGAGCCGAAGGCCCGACCGGGAACCACCGCGACGTGCTCTTCCTCCAGGAACCGCTCGCTGAAGGAGACCGAGTCCAGCCCGGTCGAGGCGATCGACGGGAAGACGTAGAACGCGCCGTCCGGGCGAACGCAAGTGATGCCGGGAACCGCGCGCAGGCCCTGATAGATCACTTCGAGGCGCTCGGCGAAGGCCCGGCGCATCATGTCCACGGCCCCCTGATCGCCTTCGAGCGCCGCCAGCGCGCCGTACTGGGCGAAGGTGGTCACGTTGGAAAGGCTATGGCTCTGGACGACATTGGCGCCTTCGATGATCGATCGCGGGCCGGCCGCGTAGCCGAGGCGCCAACCGGTCATCGCGTAGGCCTTGCTGAATCCGTTGACCGTGATCGTGCGCGCGAAAATGTCGTCGCCGAGGCTGCCGATGCTGCGCTGGACCACGTCGCCGTAGGTGAGCTTCTCGTAGATCTCGTCGGAGATCACCAGCAGGTCACGCTCGACGATCACCCGCGCGAGCGCCGCGAGCTCGCCCGGCGCGTACATGACGCCGGTTGGGTTCGACGGCGAGGCGAGGATGACCAGGCGCGTCCGTGAGGTGACCGCGCGGTCGAGCTGATCCGGAGTGATCTTGAAGCGATCGTCTTCGCGCGTGTTCAGGGCGACTGGCGTTCCGCCGGCCAGCCGAACCATGTCCGGGTAGCTCAGCCAGTAGGGCGCGGGAATGAGGACCTCGTCGCCGGGGTTGACCAGCGCCATGATGACGTTGTAGAGCGCCTGCTTGGCGCCGCCGGAGACCTGGATCTGGCCCGGCTCGTACGCCAGTCCGTTCTCGGTTTGGAGCTTCTTCGCGATCGCGGCGCGGAGCTTCTCGATTCCCGCCACCGTGGCGTACTTGGTCTCGCCGCGCTCCAGCGCCGCGATTGCCGCCTGCTTGATGTGCTCCGGGGTATCGAAGTCGGGCTCGCCCGAGCCAAACCCGCAGACGTCGATGCCCTGGGCCTTGAGCGCCCGCGATTTGGCGGTGATCGCCAGCGTCATCGACGGGGCGATGCCATTCAAACGCTCGGCCAGGTAGATGCGCGGTGGTGCGCCACGAACGCCAGTTGCCATGCTGGTCTATCCTATTCCAAGAACTTCCGCCAGGCGGCGGGCGACGATCTTTTCCTCGCCCTCGCGAAGGGTTTGCGGATTGATGTACACGCCCTTGCGGCTGCCGGAGACCGCGATCGACGGCTCGCCGTCGCGGAGCGCCTTGACGACGTGATCGATCCCGAAGCCGACGGTCGCCGGGTCGATCGTGATCAGGGCTCGGGGGTACGGCTGTCCGGCTTCGCTCGGGAAGTCACGGCGGGCCGCGATGCCGGGCTTCTTGCCGTCGAATCCGCCGACGAACAATTGGACGACCGCTTCGTATCGCCGCATGATCGCCGGGTGATCCTGACCCAGGTACCATTCGACCGCCGCCAGGATTCCACCCAGCTCCTCTTTGCCCACCTTCATCGGCCGCCCGATGTTCGCGTTCGGGCTCGCGTTGACGTAGATCCCTTCGAGGATCGATTTCTTCCCCAGAGCCAGCCCGGTTGGCTGCGGACCGCACAGGCCCTTACCGCCGGAGAAGATCGCCACGTCGGCGCCCAGGTCGCGAGTGAACCGCCAGAGGTTCTCCGGCGGAGGGATCTGCGCGGCGGCGTCGACGATGACCGGCACGTGGTGCCGGTGGGCGCTCTCGATCACCTGCTCGATCGGCAGGGCACGCTGCTCGTTGACCGCTCCGGCGAGGTAGATGACGGCGATCGTCTGCTCGGAATAGGCGGCTTCGAGCTCCCAGAGCTGGGCCCCGTTGCCGACGCCGAACTCGACAAGGTTCACGCCGACCATGCGGATCGCGTGGTCGTAGCCAAAGCGCTGGGATTTGTGGATCAGGACGTCGTATTTGGGGCCATCGGGCAGCGGTAGCCTCTCCGCCTTGACCTCGTCGGTGCCGGTGATCAGCGCGGCGGTCACCAGGGTGAGCCCGGCCGCGGCACCGCTCGTCACGTAGGCCGCCTCGTTGTGGGTCAGCTCGGCGATCCGCCCGCTGACCGCGCGCTGCATGTCGATCAGATCGACGAATGACTCGCCGGCCTCCACCATCGCCTGCCGCACTTCGGGCGGCATGATCGAGCCGCCGAGTCGGGTCAGTGTGGCGGACGCATTGATGACCCGCCGAAGCCCCAATCGCTCGTGAATTCCCGGAACGCGCGTCACGGTATCAGCCACGACGCCCCCCTTCTCCTTGCGGCTCCACTGGCGGGCGATCGGCTCGCCGCCGCGCCCGATCCCCGCCACCGCGTCTCAAGCACGCTCACTCTACCCGATCTGGAATCCGGAGTAAAGCGCGGGCCTCGGGCTACCGGAACTTCTCCGGAAACCGCTCGCGGGCGCGGGGCAACGTCTGGTCTTTCGCGGAGAGGATTGGCATTCCCTCGATCCGCCAGTCGATTGCCAGGTCGGGGTCATCCCAGGCGATGCCGAATTCACCGCCCGGGTACCACTCCTGATCGACCGAATAGAGGTAATCGACCACGTCGCTCAGGACCAGAAAGGCGTTTCCGCAACCGGAGGGCACCACGATCATCGCGCGTCGACTGTCCCCGAGCTCGAAGCTCTCGTGTTTGCCAAAGTGCTCCGAGTCCGGTCGCAGGTCCACGGCGACCGCCTGGACCTCGCCGCGAACGACGTAAACGCACTTCGCCCAGCGCGCGACGTGAATTCCCAGCAAAACGCCCCGCGTCGAGCGCGAGTGGTTCCACTGACGATGGACGATTGCCCGGTCCAGGCTGGCGTCGACGTCGGTCGGTCGCCGTTCGATCTCTCGGAAAAAGCCGCGCTCGTCGCCGAGCGTCGGCCGCTCGACCACCACCAGGTCGGGAATGCTAGTCGATTGAACGTAGGGCTGGTTGCTTGCCATGTCTTCCTTTCGCGCGCCGGGCATGGTTCAATAGCCGCGTCGCCCAACGGGCGCGAGGACTCCTGGGCGGACGACCGCCGACGAAGAGTGTACGGGGCGAGAAGGAATCTGGCAACGTTTGTGCGCCAGGGTCTCCGATCCTGTTGGCGAAAGCACGTGGTCACATGAAGCGTTCCGTATTCTGGGAATGGCGTCCGGATGCCGTGGGACAGGGGGATGGGTCGGCTTTTTGGGGTAAGCTTCGGCGCGCTGGCATCGGGATCACCTCTCCCTCGATCCCTCCCCGACGCGGGGAGGGAAGGGGCGGCGGGCAACCGACTGGCGCACCAGGGCGATACATCACGGCCGGGCGGGACCGGGCCGCGCCCTGGGCACCGGCCCCCTCACCAAAGCTTCCCTCCCCGCGCCGGGGAGGGATCGA
>JBOGTX010000025.1:0-1945 GCA_050695695.1 Chloroflexota bacterium | reverse complement strand
GTCCTGGGTGCTGACGACGCTGCGGCGCTCGGCGCTGCTCGAGTGGCTTTCGGATCACCTGCTCGGGCCAGTCGGCTCCGCGCTCGATCGTGCCTTGACCCGCCTGTTCGGGCAGGGCGCGGCCGAGTTTTCCCCGAGCCCGTCGGTCACCAATTCGGAGCGGCGAGTGTCGCGCGGCGTGGCAAGGATCGCGGTGGTTCTGATCCTTGGCCTGGTCGCGGCCTGGGGGATCGTCGGGGCGATTGGCTTGCTGGCG
Organism: Chloroflexota bacterium; assembly: GCA_050695695.1. GTDB lineage: Bacteria > Chloroflexota > UBA6077 > FW602-bin22 > CADDYW01 > JAJPKB01. The sequence goes on along the minus strand of JBOGTX010000025.1, from coordinate 1,689 downwards.
AGCGTGACCCCGAGCGAATGGGGGAGCGTCGCGATCGGAGCCCTGGCTACCTTCCTGCGCACGACCGTCACCCTGGTCATCGGCGCGGCCTGGACGATTCCGGTCGGGGTGTGGATCGGGATGAACCCGAAGCTGGCCCAGCGGGCGCAGCCGGTGGTGCAGGTGGTCGCGTCGATTCCGGCCACGGCAGTGTTCCCGGCGCTGCTGCTCGTCTTGCTTGGCCTACCGGGCGGCCTGAGCGTGGCGGCGGTGGCGCTGATGCTGCTGGGCACCCAGTGGTACATCCTGTTCAACGTGATCGCCGGCGCAATGGCGATTCCGTCGGACCTGCGCGAGGCCGCCGCGGTCTACAAGCTCAGCGGCTGGCGGCGCTGGCGCCATTTGATCTTGCCGGCGATCTTCCCATTTCTGGTGACCGGGATGATCACCGCGACCGGCGGCGCCTGGAACGCGAGCATCGTCGCCGAGTACGTGACGTTCCACCAGCAAACTTTCAGTATCGTCGGCCTTGGCTCCTTGATCGCCAGCGCGGCCGACGCGGCGAATTTTTCGCTGCTGCTCGCCGGGACGCTGACAATGGCCGCGGTCGTCGTCGCGGTCAATCGACTCTTCTGGCGTCGGCTGTACGTGATCGCCGAGCAGCGCTATCGGCTGGAGTAAATTGGAAGGAGGTGACGTCGATGGTCGTGAACAGCTCCGGCGCGCGGGTTGGCCAGCAGGTTTTGCTCGCCGCCCGCGACGTCTGCAAGTACTTTGGAAACGCGAAGGACAACGTTCTGGTGCTCGACAACGTCGGGCTCGACCTGCGCGACGGCGAGTTCGTCGCCCTGCTCGGCCCATCCGGATCGGGAAAGTCGACGTTTCTGCGGATTCTGGCCGGCCTGATTCAGCCGTCATCCGGTGAGGTTCTGGCGGATGGCCGACCGTTGCGCGGCACGAACCCGCAGGTGGCGATGGTGTTTCAGAGCTTCGCCCTGTACCCGTGGCTCACTGTGCTGCAAAACGTCGAGCTCGGGCTGCTCGCGACCCGGGTTGGGCCGAACCCGCGACGCGAGCGGGCGCTCAAGGCGATCGACATGATCGGCCTCGACGGCTTCGAGGACGCCTACCCGAAGGAGCTGTCGGGCGGCATGAAGCAGCGGGTGGGCTTTGCCCGGGCGCTGGTCGTCGAGCCGGAGGTCTTGCTCATGGACGAGCCGTTTTCGGCGCTCGACGTCCTGACCGCCGAGAACCTGCGGCACGAGCTGCTCGAGCTCTGGCGCGAGCGGAAGATTCCGACCCGCGCGGTGCTGATGGTCACCCACAACATCGCCGAGGCCGTTGGAATGGCCGACCGACTGCTGGTATTCGGGGCGAACCCGGGGCGGATCCGCGCCGAGCTTCCCGGGCTGCTGCTGACCGAGCGCGGCCGCCGGGACGCGGCGCAGGCGAACCTGATCGATACCATCTACCTGATCATGACCAATCCGAACGAAGACGTCGCGAAGTTGCTGCCGGGCGCGCGCGCGGTGCAGCAGCCGGCCGTACCCCAGCCGTATCAAGTGTTGCCGCACCTGAGCATCGACGATCTGACCGGATTTCTCGAGCGGCTGCACCGGCTGGGCGGACGCGAGGACCTCTACAAAGCGGCGCACGAGCTGCAGATGTCGGCGGATGAGCTGCTGCCGCTGGCCGAGGCATCGGATATCC
>JBOGTX010000024.1:0-3659 GCA_050695695.1 Chloroflexota bacterium | reverse complement strand
GCGCCATGCCCTTCGCCGCGGCTGGTCGCTCGGCGCTCACGAAGCTGGCCAGCGGGATGGCGTCGACCCCAAAGGACATCGCCGCCAGGCTGGCGAGCCAGATTCGCGTCATTCAGGTCCCCGGCGGTCCGGCCAATCACGTGACCGGGGTTATCCAACAGGCGCTCCTCGAATCCGTTGCGGTCGATCTGTCGTATCGCGACCGTCAGGATCGGGAAACCGTGCGCATCGTCGAGCCGGTTGGCGTCGTCGGCACCCCCAGCGGGTGGTTTCTCGTCGGCTGGTGCCGGCTTCGTCAGGCGCCCCGCTTCTTCCGGCTGGACCGGATCAACCTGGTGTCGCTCACCCCGGAGAGGATCACCCCGCGACCCCTCGCGGAGATGCTCTCGGATCTCCCCTTCGAGCTGGCCGAACCGGTCCTGATGTAACGGCCCGAATCTCCCGCGATAGATCCCGACATAGCGCTGTCGCCATCCGGTGCTACGATCCGTCCAGAGGTCGAACCATCGCCTCGAATTTAAGGCAAGGAGCTCCTTTCCGATGAACAGCAAGCCACGGTTCGGATTCGTCGTCGAGTACGTCCCGGACCTTGAGTCCGCCAGGCGTTTTTACGTCGACGTCCTCGGCCTCACGGTCGAGCGCGCGGCCCCGACGTTCGTCCAGTTCAAAGACGCGTCCGGCGCCTCCGGTTTTGCCATTGCCAGCGACGAGCCGATCGACCGCGACGCTAGTCGGGAGTTGTACTGGGTGGTCGACGATGCCCAGGCGGCCTGCCAGGAGATCTCGCGTGAGGCCGAGATCAGCGCTCCCCTCAAGCAGATGCCATTCGGCACGGTTTTCGGCGTCAGGGGCCCGGCTGGCCAGCCGCAGTACTTGCTCGAGTGGGCGAAGAGCCGACCGAGCCAACAGGTGGGCTGAGCGCAAGAGCATTTTGGCGTCGTCGAGGAAGGCCTTCGCATGGGCTTGCCTGACCGGAAATCTGTGCCATACTCTGAGTGATGATTCCAGGTACCCACGGGTGGTGATGATGCGGCAGACGCTGTTGAGCCCCGATGCCGAGCAGCGGCTATCCGAGCTGGCAAAGGCGACGGGCCGGACAATCGGAGAACTGATCGAGGAGGGTATTTCCGACCTCGAAGATCGCTATTTGAGCGGCGCGCACCGGCAAAGTGGGCCATCCTCAGCCACGAGTGCGCGGGAGGTGCACGCGCTTCGATTGAAGCGTGCCGCCGAATGGCGGGCATCGGTCAAGGATTTACCACGCACCCCGCCGCTTTCGGATGCGGCCATCAGCCGCGAAAGCATCTACGGCGCGCGTGGCTAGATGAGAGTTCTGGCTGACACCAACGTTTTGATACGTCGGACCCAGCCCGACCATCCCCTGCATTCGGTCGCGGTGGAGAGCATTGCCCGTCTGATCGCGGCGGGTGATGACGTCGGTGTCACACCTCAGAACATCGCGGAGTTCTGGAACGTTCTCACCCGCCCACTCGCGAACAACGGCCTTGGCTTCGACGTCGCCTTGGCACGCCGAGAGGTAGATCTACTCGAACGCCTTCGAACCATCCTTCCCGATTCTCCGCTCGTTTACGACGAATGGAAACGCCTGGTCGTGACCCACCGGGTCATGGGCGTCAAAGTGCACGATGCGCGACTGGTGGCATCGATGAATGTGCATAGGGTACGAGCCATCCTCACCTTCAACACCGACGACTTCGCGCGATACACAACGGACGCGGCCTATCCCATAACGGTGATACAGCCGTCGTCTGTCCCTTGATAGTGGGATGGAGGTATCACCTATTTGTTTTCAACCGCCGCCGGTCCCGGCAGCTCCAGGATGGTCAACTGGTCGTTCGTGTAGATGCAGAGGGACGCCGCGATCGCCATGGACTTGCGAACGATCTCGACGGCGGGCAGATCGGTATTGTCGAGGAGGGCCTTGGCCGCCGCCTGGGCGAACGGGCCGCCGGAGCCGACCGCGACGAAGTCGCCATCTGGCTCGATGATCTCGCCATCGCCGTTGACGACGAGCAGGCCGGACGAATCGGCCACGCAGAGCTGGGCTTCGAGCCGCCGGAGAAAGCGATCGGTCCGCCAGTCTTTCGCTAGCTCGACCGCCGACCGACGGAGCTGGCCGTGGTGCTTGTCGAGCTGGCCCTCGAACCGCTCGAAGAGGGTCAGGGCGTCGGCGACCGCGCCGGCGAAGCCGGCCAGAATGCTGCCGTGGTGCAGCGTGCGCACTTTGTGCGCGGTATGCTTCATGACCACGTCGCCCATCGTCACCTGACCGTCGCCACCCATCGCGACGAGCCCGTCGCGTCGGACGGCCAGAATCGTGGTCGCGCGCACCTTAGCCATCAAGCGCCTCCAATGCCTTCCGCCGCATCAGGTCCGCCGGCGCGGCCCGTCCGGTCCACCGCTCGAAGGCCGCCGCCCCCTGATAGACCAGCATGGGCAGGCCGTTGAGCGTCCGGGCTCCACGTTCGCGCGCGATCCGCAACAGCGGGGTGACCGGCGGGTTGTAGACGAGGTCGCAGACGAGCGTCCGCGAGGACAGCCAGTCGGGGGCGACGAGCAAGGAAGCAGGGGGTTCGGGCCGGGCCGAAGCCTCGGCCGCGTCATCGCGCCTCGCCGGGTGTCTCACCATGCCGACCGGGGTCGCGTTGACCAGCAGATCGCATTCGCGTATCGTCCGTTCGAGCGCCCGATCCCGATTGTCGAGGGGCACGACGCGGGTTGAGGTGGCCGAGTCGGCGAGGCCACCCTGAGTTAGCTCGCTCAGCAGGGCTTCCGCGCGCTCGGGATGGCGGGCGGCAATAATCAGCTCGCTCGCCCGATGACTGATGACCGCCGCGGCCACCGCGCGGGCCGCGCCTCCCGAGCCGAGCATCACGACCCGCCCGTCCTTCAGCTCGGTCTGGGCATCGCGCTCGATCGAACGGGCGAAACCCTCGGCGTCGGTATTGTAGCCGAGCAGTCGCCCGTCCGGGTCACGCGCGATCGTGTTCACCGCCCCGATCGCCCTGGCGGTTGGCTCGACCCAGTCGAGCAACGCGAGAACGGCCAGCTTGTGTGGGATCGTGACGTTGGCGCCCAGCGAGCCCGGCCGGCGCAGCGAGGCGACGACCTCCGCGAGGCGATCGGCCGGCGTCTCCCACAGCTCGTAGGTGGCGTCGATTCCCAACGCGTCGAAGGCAACCTGTTGGAAGAAGGGAGAGATCGAATGTGCGACCGGATAGCCGATCAAGCCAACGCGCATGCTGACCTCACGGTTGATACCTGGCGACGTTTTGCTGCTGCTCTTCGAGGGTTCGGGCGAAGGCGTGGTGATGGTCGGGGCGGGCGACGAAATACAGGAAGTCGGTCGTGGCCGGGTGGGCCACCGCTTCGAGCGAGGCCAGGCCGGGGTTGCAAATCGGCCCCGGCGGCAGTCCGGTCGCGACGTAGGTGTTGTAGGGCGAGCTAACCTTCAAGTCGGCGAACGTCAAGCCTGGCTTCCAGTAGCCCCAGCGTGGATTGGCGACGTCGTCGGGCGAGACCAGCGCGTACTGGACGGTCGGGTCGGCTTGCAGCTTCATGCCATGGCGCAGGCGATTCAGGTAGACCGAGGCGATCGTCGGGCGCTCGGCGGGAACGACCGCCTCGCGCTCGACGAT
>JBOGTX010000023.1:0-14350 GCA_050695695.1 Chloroflexota bacterium | reverse complement strand
GTCACCGGGACGATCACGATCGCGCAGAATCTGGCGCAGATCAACTCGCAACGCTTCTTTGCGGCACTGGAGCAGGGCGGCGTCGGGTTCCCGACCGGGCAGGTCGGGCAGACGAACATCACGATCGGGTATTAGGGCGTGTTTGCAAACCCGAGTCGCTGCCTTGAAAGGCAGGCGCAGGAACGTGGCGCTGAAGCCCCCGGGCCCTTCAGGGCCAGCGTCTCTGCTCCTGGCTTTCAAGCCAGAGCCTCCCGTGTCGCCCGCGCGATCGGGCCGCTCAGCGACGACGATGGCCTTTGCAAACAGAACTTAGCGGTGGCGGGCAATGCCGCGAAAACCGAGAGCTTCCGCCCGGGCCTTTCAGCGCGTGGTGGGCCGCGCGGGTTGGCTCGCTGGCTCAGCGGTCGAGTATGGCCTTGTCGACGAGCGGTAAACGGAGGCGGCGCAGCGATGTTCGAGACCCCGCGCGTTCCGGCCCCGGATCGCAGGACCATGAACCGATGTCCGACTCGCCGCCATGCCTAGCGCCGATGTCGTCATTGTCGTGGTGAGCTTTCATACCGCGGCGCTGCTCCGGGCCTGCCTTTCGTCGTTGAACAGCGCACTCGGCGCTGGCTCGCACCGGATTGCTGGCCAGGTCGTCGTCGTGGACAACGCGTCGTCCGACGGGACGCCCGCAATGGTGCGAGAAGAGTTCCCCGACGTTCGCCTGATTGCCCTCGACGAGAACCGGGGGTTCGCGGCGGCGAACAACCTGGCGATCCGGGATTCCGACGCGGGTTACGTCTTGCTGCTGAATCCGGATACCGAGGTGCTCGGCGATGCGCCGTCGGCGCTGGTCCGCTTCCTGGACGCGCACCCGAAGGTCGGCGCTTGCGGCGGGCGGCTGTTGAACTCGGACCTGACGTTTCAGCACTCTTGCTTCCGATTTCCGACGCTGCCGATGTCGTTCTTCGATCTCTTTCCGCTCAACCACCGGATCGTCGACTCGCGGCTGAACGGTCGTTATCCCCGTCGTTGGTATAACCGTCCATTCCCGATCGATCACCCGCTCGGCGCCTGCCTGATGGTCCGACGCGAGGCGATCCAGAGGGTCGGTCTGCTGGACGAGGGCTTCTTCATGTACTGCGAGGAAGTCGACTGGTGCTACCGAATCAAGAAGTCCGGCTGGGAGATCTACTACACGCCCGACGCCGAGATCGTCCACCACGGTGGCCAGAGTACCCGCCAGCTGGCCGGGCCGATGCTGATCGAGCTGCACCGCGGACGCGATCGCTTCTTTCGCAAGCATTACGGCGCGGCCTACGCCGAGGCGGCACGCGCGATCGTCCGCCTCGGCATGGCCACGGCGGCTCGTCGCGTCCGTCAGGACGCCGCGGCAGGGCGGATCGACCATCCGACGCTCGACCGGCAACTCGCTATCTTTCGCGAGGTTGGCACTCGGTGATGACGATCACCGCCGCGATTATCGCCCGCGACGAAGAGCGACACCTTGGTCGGTGCCTGGACGGGCTGAGCTGGGCCGACGCGCGGCTGGTCGTTCTGGACGACCGAACGGTTGACCGGAGCGCCGAGGTGGCACGCGAGCGGGGCACCGCGGTGGAGAGCCGTGCGTTCACGACCTTTCCCGCCCAGCGCAATGCCGCGCTCGACCTCGTCAAAACCGACTGGGTGCTCTTCGTCGACGCCGATGAGCGGGTGACGCCGGCGCTGGCCGAGGAGATTCGCGCGGTGATCGCTCGTGCCGCCGACGACGCCCCGGTTGGTTACTGGATTCCGCGGCGGAACTTCATGTGGGGGGGCTGGATCCGGCACGGCGGGTGGTCACCGGACGATCAGCTTCGCCTGTTGAAGGTAGCGTGTGCCCGCTACGACGAGGAGCGCGACGTGCACGAGCTGGTCAACCTGGCCGGCGAGTCCAGTCGGCTGCGCGAGGCGCTGCTCCACTACAATTATGAAGACGTTCAGCAGTTCATCACCAAACAGCGGTCCTATTCGACGCTCGAGGCGGAGCGACTATCACGAGCCGGCAAGGCCGCGCGGCCCCAAAACTTCGCCTTGCAGCCGATCCGAGAATTTCGCCGACGGTACGTTGAGCTGGAAGGCTACCGGGACGGGCTTCGAGGACTTACCCTGGCGACTCTGACTGCCTGGTCGATCGCGGTGACCTACGCGAAGCTGGCGAGGATGCGGGCCAACGGTCGCCAGTAGAGCGCGAGCGTCCGCTACCCCACTCATGTCGCTCCAGTCTGTAGGAGCGCGGGTGTCTCGTTACTGTTGCTTTTCCCCGGCACGTCGGCAAGATGTTGCGACCAAAACGCTCCGCCGCGGACCCTCCCCAATCACCGCGTGACGGACCCGTCGGCCGACCCTCCGCTGGACGCCTCCTGCTTCTCGAGCGTTTCCAGTTCTTCCAACAAATCCCGCAAGAACCCGCCGGCGTCCATGACGATACCGATAGTTTGGAAGCTGCCCCGATCGACGAGCTTGGTGAGGACGGACGGGTTGATGTCGACGCACACGGTGTAGACCGTCGCCGGTAGGAGGTTGCCGACCGCGATCGAGTGCAGCATCGTCGAGAGCATGACCGCGACCTGGATGCCGTCGTAGATCTGCTTGCGCATCGCGCGCTGGGCCTCAATCACGTCGGTGATGACGTCGGGCAAAGGCCCATCATCTCGAATCGAGCCGGCCAGCACGAAATCGACGCCATGGGTCACGCAGGAGTGCATCACCCCGCTCGTCAGAACGCCCTGATCGACGGCGGCCCGAATTCCTCCAGCGGCGCGAATTCGGTTGATCGCCCGCAGGTGATGCTCGTGTCCGGTCTCCATCGCGGCGCCGCCGTCCAGCGGGACGCCCAGCGAAGTGCGAAAAAGGGAATATTCGATGTCGTGGGTGGCGAGCGCATTGCCGGCGAAGAGGCAGTTGACGTAACCTTTCTCGATGAGCCGACAGAGGTACTCGCGCGACCCGGTGTGGATGACCGCGGGACCGGCGACGATCAGGTTTTTCATTCCCGAGCGCCGGCACTGGTGCATCCAGACCGCGGCCTCCCGCACTGAGCGAGCGCTTGGTCGTTCGCTAGAAATCTGGCTGCCCATAAACCCAAAGGATGGCAACGGCGATCGTGACCGCTCGAGCGGGATCACCCGAACGCCACGATGCCCGACGACGACCGTCTGGCCCGCCCGCAGATCCCCGATTGGAATGCAGTAGGCTCGGCCGTCAGTCATCGCGATGGCGCAATCCATCTCCGGATGCTCGACGGTGATCCAATGCCCGTTCCAGCGAATCTGGGTCTCGAGGTTGGTCGTGGAATAAAACTCATCGGGCGCGACGCCGTCGCGGGGACTCGGCGCCACGTCCGCTTCTTCGACCGCCAGCGAGAGCGCCCCCAGGCGGCGCGCCTCGTTGACCGCGCGATCGAGATTCTCCTGAGAAGATGCCACGATCTCGATCAAGGCGTAACTCGGGTCCCGCTTCTGACGCCCGACCTCGACTTTCTCGATGTTGAACTCTACCCCGAGGTCCATCAGCTCGTCGAGGATCTTCGGAAGAATCATGGAGTCGATGATGTGACCTCGGACCTCGACCACTTGAGAAAAATGCTGATCGGCCTGCATGGTGCTCCTCGCTGCGCGCCCCGGTTCTCCTGGATTCTAGTGTAGCCGAACCCGCGTTGGCAAGGGAGAAAGCGTGGAGGGCGGGTCAGAAGAGGCTCCGGTTGACGTCGACCGAGGGACCGGGTTCCCTCATCCCCTACCCCTTCTCGTCTACCCCGCTCGCCCCCTTCTCCAGGAGGAGCCATCAGCCGCGGGGGAAGGGACTTGAGAGAAGGAGCATCTGCTTAGACCCCTCTCCCACGCACTGGGACAGGGGGTAGGGGGTGAGGGAACCCCGGATCGCCTACTGCTGGCGTGCCCGTTCGAGGTTACTCGTCTCCGTTTTCAACCGGGATGCGAACGCCGGGCTCGTGCTCCTGAGGAGGCAGTCCGCTGTAACCGGGGCCGCCCGGCGCGTAGCTGGCCTGGTGCGATGGGTGGCAGGACGACCAGTCGACGTTGCTCATCTGGTCCCGGGGCACGTTCAGAACCACCGAGTCGTTGGTCACCTGCTTCACGCGGGAAGCCTGGACGAAGAGATTGGAACAGCACAGCACGTGCACGCATTGCGGGCTGGCCTCTTGAACCGTCCCCACCTTGTGCCCATCGCTCGAGTAGACGTCGAACCCAGCCTTCACCTGATCGAGCCGATCCGCCGCCCCCTGGCTCGTGGTCGAGCGGCTCGAAGAGCTGGTGCTCGGGCTAGTCGAAGAAGTGGACTGGCTTGCCGCGCCGGTCCGCAGGGTCGAGGTGGAGCTCGAGCGCGGGTTCGGCGCTTCGCCGGGCGTCCGATCTCGGCTCGGGACCTCGAGCGTGCCGAACCGCTCCATGATCGCTTGCGCGTCGGCCCCTCGACTGTCGGTACGGACGATGACCAGATCTTTGCCGTCGCGAACCTGTTCGTCGTACCATTCCGCGTGTTCGCGCCGGACTCCCAGACAGGTCAGGGCGTCAGTCAGGTTAGCTTGAGCCTGGCCGGGGAACTCGCGGTCGATGCAATCGGCGATCGTTCCGGCGATCAACGCGTTGCCGATTCCTTGCAGCGATGCAACGCGGTGATCTGGGATCCAGGCGAAGGTGTTCGATCCCGGCGCCTGGACCTTGCCGGCCGTCTGGGCAAGTCCACCCCGGAGCGCCAGGCCGATGTCCGAGGCATCGAACCCCTGATCGCGCAGCTCGCGCAACGCGCCTTCGGCCTGGTCACGCCCGCGGAAGACACCAACGATAAGTAGTGCCATCGGTTGCTTCTCCTACATGGCGAAGATAGATCGGCATCCGGGCGGGCCGGGGCAAGAGGCGTGCCGGTTCGGCGTGGCGGTCCACTGGCGAGATCGACGCCTCGGTGTTATAGTGCCGCTATGATCGACTGGACGGCCCGAGCGGAGGGCGCGGCGAATGCCGTTCGCCAACGGTCCGCGCTGGTGCCGCGAGTGGGGCTGATTCTTGGGTCAGGTCTGGGGGACGCCGCGAATGCCGTGGTCGTCGACACGGCGATCGAAACGGCGGCGATTCCCTATTTTCCGCGTTCGACGGTCCCCGGCCACGCCGGCCGGTTGATTCTGGGATGGCTGGCCGGTCGACCAGTGGCGGTGCTGGCCGGTCGAGTCCACGGCTACGAGGGTTATCCCGCGGCCGAGGTCGCTTTCGCGCCGCGCCTGCTCGGGGCCCTTGGCTGCCGGACCCTGATCGTCACGAATGCCGCGGGTAGTCTCAACCCGACCTTTCGTCCGGGTGATCTGATGCTCGTCGAGGACCACATCAGCTTTCCGAGCCTGGCCGGCTTCAGCCCGCTGGCCGGTCATCCGCCTGGGGACCTTCCTCGCTTCGTCGATTTGACCGATGCCTATTCCCGGCGACTGCGTGAGCTGGCCGAGGATGTGGCCCGGGACATCGGCCTGCAGCCGCGGGTCGGCGTGTACGTGATGGTGGCCGGGCCGAACTTTGAGACACCCGCCGAAGTGCGCTTCCTTCGCTCGATCGGGGGTGATGCCGTCGGCATGTCGACGGCGCCGGAAGTCATCGTGGCCCGCCAGCTTGGGATCGAGGTGCTGGGACTCAGCGTGATCAGTAACCTGGCGGCCGGACTGCCCGGCGCGCTGCTTCGGCACGAGGACGTCCTGGCCAGCGTGTCCGGCGCGGTGTTGTCAGTGACCCGCCTGGTGATCGGCGTCCTGAGCCGGTTGCCAGAATGACCCGAGGTTGGGCCTGGTCGGGTGTCGTTTTCGCCGGATTGACGGCGTTTCTGTTGGTCAGTTGCCGCCCGTCCGGGCCGAGTCTAACCCCGGTCGCTTCTTCGACCCAGGTCGCCCGGCCGACCGCCCTGGTTGTGATCGGGACCCCAACAGTCACCCGCACCGAGGTCCCGCCCTCGGACACTCCGGAGCCATCGGCCACGGTGACGGTCGCCCCGGCGACGCCCACCAGCACGGCGCCGGCCAGAGCGATCCCAACCGCGGCCGCGGCGGAGCCGGTGATTCCAACGCCGCCGCCGCGCGACCTGGTCGATCTGCAAAAGAGGCTCCGGGCGAGCTCACCGGCGGTGGCCCAGCCAACGAAAGGACCACCACCTGACTACTCGGTCGGATTGGACCAAACCTTCTGGGTGGCAAACCAGATCACCAGCCGCTACTTCAAGATGCGGGCGCGAATCGTCGCCAAAACCCCCCATGCGTACTGGTACGTGCAGGACGGAAGCGATCTGCCGTCCGCGGACGTCAAGAGCGCGGCGGACTACTTCGAAACGCACACCTATGCCGTCGAGCATCAGCTTTTTGGAAGCGAGTGGTCTCCGGGCATCGACGACGACGTCCACATCACGATCCTGGCCGGCGATATTCCCGGAGTCGGGGGATACTACAGCACCGCCGACGAGTATTCAACCGCGGTCAACCCCTACAGCAACCAGCGTGAGATGATCTACATCAATCTTGGCTCGGTTCGGCCGGGGGCACCTGACTTCAACGCGACGGTGGCTCACGAGTTCATGCACATGATTCAGTTTAACGTTCACCGCTGGCAGAATAGCTGGGTCGACGAGGGCTCGGCGGAGCTAGCCGCCCAGGCGGTGACTGGCTCGGCGAGCAGCGCGATCGGCGCCTTCGAGCGGCAGCCCCAGACCCAGCTCAACGCCTGGGCGAGCGAGCCCGACGCCGCGATTCCCCACTACGGCGCGGCCTACCTGTTTATGCGGTACGTCGCGGAGCAGTTCGGGGGGTTCGCGGCAATTGGAAAGGTCGTCGCCGAGCCTTCGCGCGGGATGGCGAGCTTTCAGCGGTTTTTCGACGGCTTGAGTCCGCCGCGCCGGTTCGACGACGTGTTCGCCGATTGGGTAGCCGCCAACGCGCTCGACGACCCGTCGATCGACGGCGCCCGCTTTGGCTACCATTCGCTGGCGCTGAGCATGCAGATCCAGCCAGGGCCGTCCGTGGGCGCGACGCTCAACGGCGAGGCCCAGCAGTTCGGCACGGATTATTACCGAATTCAGCCGACCGGACCGACGACGCTCGGATTCGATGGTGCTCCGCGAACCCAGTTGATCGGCGCGGTGCCCCCCAGGGGCCGGTTCGAATGGTGGAGCAACCGGGGCGATTCGATCGATTCGCGTCTCACGCGGCCGGTCGACTTACGCGGCGTCAAGCGGGCCACCCTTCGCTTCTCGATTTGGTACGACGTGGAAAAGGACTTCGACTACGGGTACGTCGAGGCCTCGGCCGACGGTGGGTCCACCTGGAAGTCGCTGTCCTCGGCGGATACGACGACGAGCGATCCCAACGGTCAAAACTATGGCAACGGCTTGACCGGAACATCGGGCGGGCAGACACCGGCCTGGGACCAGGAGACGGTGGACCTGAGTGGATACGCTGGACGGCAGATTCTCGTCCGATTCGAATACGTGACTGACGATTCCTTCAACGCGGATGGAATCGCGCTCGACAACGTCGAAATTCCGGAGATCGGATTCAAGGACAACACCCAGACCGACGATGGCTGGCAGGCGGACGGCTGGACCCGCATCGACGACACCTGGCCGCAGACCTACCTCGTCGAAGCGTTGACGCCCGGCAGCAAGACGCCGGTGCGGAGAATGGCGCTCGACGCGCGCGACCGCGGCACGTTGAAGCTGAGTGGCACCGAGCCGACGATCATCGCGGTGGCCGGCCTGGCTCCGATCACGACGCATCCGGCACCGTTTTCTCTGCGGCTCAGCGCGGGCTGAGGAAATAACCCGGAATCGCCATGGCCCGGGCGGCCTTGAGCCATGGGCCCGTCCTCGCGGCGAGATTGCCGCCATGAATGCGCGGGTGTATACTCGTGACCGCTCTAGTGGCGCGCCGTTTGGCCGCGTTGGAACCGGTCGCGGGAGGGATGATGGGATGGACGTTGTGTTGCCCAAGTGCCAGAAGTGCAAGGCCGGGGATCTAGTGCCACTGTCCGATTTCGGCAGTGGTGGTGCGCCGATTCACTACAAAGCCTGGGTCTGTACGAACCCCGAGTGTGGATTCAACATCAAGATCCGCAATGGCGACGTGTACATGAACGAGCCGATTGGGAACGTCAACTTTCACGCGCCGAGAAATCCACGCTTCTCGTGAGGGCGAGCCACTCAGGGACGTTGATCTTCTAAACCAGGCAGCAGATGGACGGTCATTCTCCTGGCCGCGACGTCGATCTCACGCACGACGTCGGCAATGGCGGGGATCAGGATCTCGTCGGCGCCCCGGCCGACGACGTAGACGTCGTTGCTGCCCGTCTGGAGAACTTCGGTAATCGGGCCGAGGTCGCGCCCAGTATCCGTCCAGACCTCGATCCCGACGATCTGGTGCCAGAAGTACTGGTCCGGAGCGAGCTCCACTGCCTCGCTGATCGGAATCTGAACGTCTTGATCGGTGAAGGTGGCCGCCACGGTTGCGTCGTCGCTACCAGATAGCTTCAAAACGGCCGAGCCGCGATCGAGACGCGCATCCTCCACCTGGTAAGGGCGAAGGTTGTCGCCGAGGTGAACCGTGTGCAACTGGAGAAACCGATCGGGGAAGTCGGTCAGAATTTGGACGCGCACCTCACCGGACAGGCCAACCGGACCGAGAATGCGGCCGATCACCAGGAAGCGGACTTCGTGACCGGTCGGGGTGCGCCCGCGCCCGGGGGTGCTGGGCGCATCTTTAGAATCGTGACTCACGAGTGAGCTTGATCAAAGAATCTCCAGCACCGCGCGCTTTCCTTGCTTGGCGGCCGCGACCTTCAAGAGGGTTCGAATCGCGTTGGCGATCCGGCCCTCCTTGCCAATGATCTTTCCCATGTCTTCTTGCGCGACCTGGAGCTCCAGGATAATCGATTGTTCTCCCACGACCTGAGTGACCCGGACCTGATCCGGATTCTCGACGAGTGCCTTCGCGATGTATTCCACGAGCTCTTTCATCGGGCTCTCCTGGCGGCAATGCGGTTACGACCAACAAAGCAACGGGTTGGTAGAAATTGAATCGGAAAGTACCGCGAATGACGTTCCGTCGCGGCTCCCGGGCACTCAGCCCGTGGCCGTCGACGCGGCGGACTCGTTGGGGGATGACTTCGGAGTACGTTCGACGACACCGGTCCACCCCAGAATGCGCTCTACTGCCTCCGTTGGCTGAGCACCGTGGGACAGCCAGTAGCGAACCTTTTCGGCGTTCACTTCGGCCGTTGGTGGATTGGTCAACGGATTATAGTGGCCGACCGTCTCGATGAAACGCCCATTGCGAGGAGACCGTGAATCGGTGACGACCACTCGGTAACTCGGTTGTTTCTTGGCTCCCATCCGACGCAGTCGGATTCTTACAGGCATGTCAGGTTCTAGTCCTCCATCCAGTGACGATAAAGAATGGGTGAGATGTCCAGGCTCCTTGTAACGAACGAATCATAGCACGGCGCCGCGCTGGCCGTCAACGTAAGTGGCGGACGATAACAAATGCGGATATACTGAATTGGGCGCCTGAATTCGATCGGTGACGAGGCTGATTTGAACGTTCGTGATTGGTTGACGACGGGGCGAATGACCGAGTTCTGGAACGTCCTGCGCGAAGTCGATCCGCAATACGCGATCCGCGAGGCCGATCAGCCGCTCCGCGTGATCATCTGCGGGCGGGCGGGCGCGGGCAAGCGGACGCTGGCCCGAGGGCTTTTTGAGGGAGAATGCTCGGGCGTCCCAGGATCCAGCATCGCGATCGACATTCTGGACATGCCCGACGACGTTCCGGTCGCGCTTCCAACCGCGGATCTCTATTTATACGTCGCTCGCGAGGGTGATGAGCTTGGGCCGCTCCAACGCAACCATCTTCGGCAGCTTTCCCATCGGTCGGGACGGGTCATCCGGGTCGTGAACCGATCCGACGTACGTGGGTGGTCGACGCCGGTGAGCGTGCCGGTCGACGAGGGGCTGGGGATTATTCCTGGCCCGACGATCGCGATGTCGATCGCCGATCGCCAGTCGATCCAACGAGAGCTGGTTCCCCGTATCTTGAAGGAGCTTCCCCAACTGGCGTTGCCGATGGGTCGCCATTTGACCACGGCGCGCGATCCCGCCGCCGACTTCTTGATCGCCGACACGGCGCGCGTGAACGCCGAATTCGCGATCATCTCGAGTCTCCCCGCCCTGGTGCCGGTCGTCGGCACGTTGGCGTCGGTGGGAACGGACATGATTATCCTCACCAAGAATCAGGTGATGCTTCTCTTGAAGCTTGCGCTCATGTACCAGCGGCCGATCGACAATCGGATGCAGGTGTTTGCCGAGGTCGCGCCGGTCATCGGCGCGGCCTTCTTCTGGCGTTCGGCGGCCCGCTCGCTGGTGGCGATGCTTCCCGGTCCCCTGGCGATCGCCCCGCGCGGCGCGGTGGCTTACGTCGGTACCTACGTGATGGGCCGGGCGGGACAGTATTACTACCGTTCCGGAATGCGGCCGTCCGCGGACCTTTTGGATTCCTTCCGAGAAGATGCCCTCCGCCAGCTTGGGGGTTTCACGCCGCTGCTCGCTCGGGTCGGTCGTCGCTTCAAGCTCCCATGATGGCATAGCTATTGCGCACCGGGTGGCCAGTCACCCGCACGATCCGCTCGACGTCGCGGCGGTGCGTTTCCGAGCGCGCGTCCGCCAAGGAGTACAGAGACAGTGTCTGATCCGCTGAAGATTCTCATTATGTCCGCCGAAATGGTGCCGTTTGCCAAGACGGGTGGCCTTGCCGACGTGACTGGCGCCTTGCCGAAGGCGCTCGCGCGGTTGGGAGATGATGTCCGGGTCGTCCTGCCGAGATATGGACGCATCGAGCCCGAGCGGTTCAAGATGACCGAGGAGATTCGATCGTTCGAGGTCCCGATGGACCACACGACGGAGGCGGTTTCGATCTTGCGGACCGACAACGTCCCCGGCGTCCCAGTGTACTTCGTCAACAACGAAAAATACTTCAACCGTGAAGGGATTTACGGCTATCCGGATGACGGGGAGCGATTCATCCTCTTTTGCCGCGCTGCCCTGGAAATGCTCCGTCAGTTGAACTGGAAACCGGACATCATTCACTGCAACGACTGGCACACCGGAATCGTCCCGAACTGGCTGAAGACAATCTATAAGAACGATCCATTCTTCGCCGAGACCGCGACCGTCTTCACGATTCACAACCTGCAGTACCAGGGGCTGTTCGGCTGGCGAATCCTGGAAGTCGCGGGGATCGAAGAGTACGGGTTTCTTCACCACCCGCAGATCGGCGAGCTGGCCGACGTCGTCGACCTGATGGCGCGTGGTCTTCACTTCGCCGACGTGATCAATACCGTCTCCGAGCGCTACGCCCAGGAGATCCTGACCCCGGAATTCGGCGAGAAGCTCGATCCGCTCTTGAATGATCGCCGTGACCGCCTCTTTGGCATCCTGAATGGCGTGGACTTCGACGAGATCGATCCGGCCACCGATCGCCACATCGCGAAGAACTTCGACGTGGACCACCTCGGCGACCGCGAGACGAACAAGCTGGCCCTCCAGCGCGAATCGAATCTCCCGCAGGATGCCTCGGTGCCGCTGATCGGCATGGTGTCGCGGCTGGCTGACCAGAAGGGGTTCGACTTACTCGCCGGCTGCTTCGACTGGCTGATGGACTGCCTGAACGTTCAGTTCGTCTTGCTGGGCACCGGCGATCAGCACTACCACAACGTCTTTTCGCAGTTCAGCCAGAAGTACGCCAATCGGGTGGCGATCTACCTGACGTTCAACGCGGCCCTGGCGCAAAAGATCTACGCCGGCTCGGATCTGTTCCTGATGCCGTCGCGCTTCGAGCCGTGCGGACTGGGGCAGTTGATCAGCCTTCGCTACGGATCGATTCCCGTGGTGCGGCACACCGGAGGACTCGCGGACACGATCGACGATTTCGATCCGCGGACTGGACAGGGAAACGGCTTCTCCTTCGAGCGCTATAACCAGATCGACCTGTACACCGCGGTCGTGCGTGCCGTGGAAAACTTCAACCACGCGGATACCTGGCGCCTCCTTCAGGACCGCGGCATGCGTGCCGACTATTCGTGGTCGGCGTCCGCGAGGAAGTACGAGGACCTGTACCGCAAAGCGTTACAGTTCCGCCGCCGGGAAGCCACGGTGGCGCAATAAAGGACTGAATCATGCCACAGCTTCGCCAGGACCTGGTGACCCAGAGGTGGGTCGCGATCGCGACCGAGCGCGCCAAGCGTCCGAGCTCATTCAGCCGGGCGGCCGGCGGCGTCGCCACGCCCGCCGCGACCTGTCCCTTCTGCCTTGGCCACGAGTCGATGACCCCTCCCGAGGTGATGGCCTACCGCGCGCCGGGTACCGCGCCGAACACGCCCGGCT
Source organism: Chloroflexota bacterium (assembly GCA_050695695.1). Taxonomy (GTDB): domain Bacteria; phylum Chloroflexota; class UBA6077; order FW602-bin22; family CADDYW01; genus JAJPKB01. The sequence goes on along the minus strand of JBOGTX010000023.1, from coordinate 1,909 downwards.
GGGAGGTTCGAGTCGTGCCAAACCTCTACCCAGCCTTCGGACCCGCCGACGCCGAGCCGATCCGGTCCAAGGAAGGGCCCTACGACACGATGACCGGCGTTGGCGTTCACGAAGTCCTGATCAGCAGCCCCGCCCACGGGGATGACTTTGCCCAGTTGTCCGCGGCCCAGATCTCGAGGATCGTGCGAGGGTACATCGATCGCTACGACGCCCATCGCGATAATCCGGCGATCCAGTACATGTTGATCATCAATAACCACGGCAAAGAGGCTGGGGCATCGCTGGAGCACCCGCACTCGCAGCTCTTCGGCATCCCGCTGGTTCCCTTCGCGGTACGCGAGGAGCTCGACGGTGTGCGCCGCTATCGCGCGGAACACGGCGGGTGCGCCTACTGCGAAATTCTGGCGGCCGAGCAGAGCGACCGAACGAGAATCATCGCGGAGAACGACGACTTTCTGGTGTACGCGCCGTTCGCGTCGCGCACCCCGTTCGAAGCCTCGATTCTGCCGAAGTGGCACGCGGCCCGCTTCGAGGAGATGAACCCGTCGCAGCAGGAGAATTTCGCGAACGCGCTGCGGGATCTGGCCGTGCGAATCTTTCGTGGCCTGAACGACCCGCCCTACAATTTCTACATTCATACCGCGCCGGTCCACCAGGATGGCGCCGTGGATTACCACTGGCACCTCGAGCTTCTCCCCAAGCTGGCGATCGCCGCCGGCTTCGAGCTGGGCACCGGGCTGATGATCAACGTCGCGACCCCCGAGGCCGCCGCGGAGTACCTGCGCGGCGTCGACCTGAGCGCGGCGACCTCGGCTGGCGCGTCCCCCGGGGTGCATTGACGGCCCGCCATGCCGGCCGGCTCGGCACGCTTCCGACGGTTTGAACGCGGCATGTTCATCTGGCTGGTCCTGGCCGCGCTGGTTGCCCTCGCGCTCTTGCTGCGCTGGGCGGTGTTCGCGCGCTTGAGGATCGTTCGCGCGCCCTTCTGCCCGGTCTGTCGGGAAACCCGCGGCCGAGTTCTCGGGGTGGGCGAGCGAACCAGTCACCCGTACTTTCGCTGCCCCCACTGCGGCAACGTGTTTGACGCGGATGGTCTGGCTCCAAACGACGGCTGACCGGTGCACGCACGATCGCGGGGTGACCGCCCGGTCACCCCGCGATCGTGCGCGATGTTCTCGCGCCGGTCGTTGTCGCTTCAGGTTGGGCAGGCATAGTCGGCGTCGTAGGGGCCTTCAAAGGTCTGAACCAGCCAGACGGCGGCGCCAGTAAACGAGGTTGGCGCGCAATAATCGCGCGTGCTCCGGAGGCTCGGCGCGCCCGCGACCCAGGCAGGAACCCGGGGGACGTAGTCGTGCCCGGCGATCCCGTTCCAGTGACCGCGAGTTGAGTAGACGCCAATCGTCCGCGGGGTCGCTCCGTCGCTGCCGACTCCGTGGAAAAAATCGATCGCGCCCTGGATGGCCCAGGCATTGAGGGAGGCGGTCGCCGACCAGTAATTCGCGTCCTCGACGTCCAGCCACCAGGTGCTGGGAATCGCGGAGACCCCGATTGACTGAAGTACCGCTTTCGCGTACCGGTCGGCATACTGGGCCACGTACCAGCCGTAGTTGTAGCTCAGGCACGGGTTATCGGAGAGGGCGCAGTGCCCGGCGGGACCGGACTGGGCAAAGCCGGATGCTTGCCCGCGCGGCGACGCGATGTTCATCGTCCATGTGACCAGGTTCCCCCGGGCGACGGCTAACTGGTACTCGTTCGCCAGGCACGGATTAGCGGTGAACGGCCGGCCGTTGTTCACCCCGACGTCCAGGAATTGGATCGGCGCCCCGCCAGGGCTCGTCGCCGGAACGCTCGCCCCGCCGCATTGGGGAAAGGAGATGTCGTAACCGACCGCGCCGGCCGGATACGCGCC
>JBOGTX010000022.1:0-18952 GCA_050695695.1 Chloroflexota bacterium | reverse complement strand
ACGATGAAGCGCGGGTAGTCGTTGCGGTCATATTACGATCTAGGTCTTTCATAACTGAGGTGCCCATTAGCGCCGAGCAGTATCGTTGCGGTTGATGCTGGGAATGGTTCCCTCCCGAGCATACACCCCTCGTGCGGGTCGGGAAGGAACCATTCTCCAAACGCGGACGGAAGGAAGGAAAACGGCGGCCCGGTCTGGGGCGCCGTTTGCTTGCACCTTGGATTGAGCGGAAGCGACGGGATTCGAACCCGCGATCTCAGCCTTGACAGGGCTGCATGTTAGGCCGCTACACCACGCCTCCGCGAATGTGCAGTGTCATGATTATAGCGGGAACGCGCGCGCCTTGCAACTGTCGCGCGTCGCTTTCGGGCGACTTCACCGCGCGACGGGCGCCGGTCGGTCGTCGTCGCCGTCGCGGGTTTCCCTGGCGCGCTATACTGTAGCTGCGCGCGCGACCACTGACGTCGCGGCGCCACGCCCGGCCGGCTCGCCGCGGCGCGAGACCTCGAAAGGACGGTCGAGCTTGTCCGACGCGACCGACCGCCAGGACCAATCGGCAATGATCGGGTATCCGATCACCGGCGTGAGCTGGCAGCTCCCACTGGCGACCCGGAGCGCGCTCTTTCGCATCGCGGGCAGGGCGCGCCTGGCCATCGTCCTCGCGGCGTTCCTCGGCCTGGTGGCGGGTTGTTCGCCGGCTATGGTCGGACCGAGGGTGTTCTACAGCATCGCCGCGCCCACCGGCGCCCAGCCCCGGGTGCTGGTCCTTGCTGAGTCGACGACCCGCGGCGACCAGCCAATCGCCATGACGGTCCTGGATCCGGTCAGCGGTCGCGCGTTCGACACCTTCCCGCTCTCGACGCGCGGCGCCCAGCCCTGCGGGGTTCCCGCGGCCGGCGCCACCGGCGACCCGGTTGGCTACGCCGCGATCGACGACCGCTACATCCCCTTCGCCCGCTGGGAGGCCGCTGCCAACGGCAGGTCCGAGCCCTACCGGGTTCGCCTCTACTTCCGATCCGCCCAGGGCGTGATCTGGGAGGCCGAGGTCATGCCCAGCTACCGCGGCTGCCCGACCGGCTGACCGGATTGCGCGCCATCGCGATGATTGACTCCTACCTCGCGCGGTCGCCGCCGGCCATTGCGCCGCGCGAGCTCGCTACCGCGCCGAGAGCGGAACGTAGGGTCGCTCCGGGGGGCCGACGTAGGCGGCGCGCGGCCGAATCAGCCGGTTGTTGGCGTGCTGCTCCATAACGTGCGCCGTCCATCCGGACACCCGACTCATGGCGAAGACCATGGTGAACAGGTCGGTCGGGATGCCGAGCATGTGCTGGACCGGCGCCGAGAAGAAGTCGACGTTCGGGTAGAGGCGCCTGGCGTTCCAGACGGTCTCGGCCACTTTGGTGGCGATGTCGTACCAGGTCGCGTCGCCGGTCTGCCGGGCCAGCTCCTGGCAGAGGTGCCGCAGAATCACCGCCCGCGGGTCTTCGACCTTGTAGACGCGGTGGCCGAAGCCCATGATCCGCTGCCTGGTCGACAGGAGGCTCTGAACGTACGACTCAGCCTGGCCGGGGGAGCCGATCGCCTCGAGCATCTTCATCACGCGCGCGTTCGCGCCGCCGTGCAGCGGACCGCTGAGCGCGGCGATCGCGCCGGCGACGGAGGCGTAGACGTTGGCAAGGGTCGCGGCGATCACCCGGGCGGTGAACGTCGAGGCGTTGAACTCGTGGTCGGCGTGGAGGATCAGCAACCCGTCGAGGGCGTGGCTTCCTTCCTGGCTCGGAGCCTGATCGTGCAGCATGGTCAGGAACGCGGTCGCGGTGTCCGCGTTCGGCGGGGGCTCGACCGGCTCCCGGCCACGGCGGCGGCGGGCGTAGCGCGCGACGATGGTGGGGAACCGCGCGACCAGCTGGAGCGATGCCGCTTGCTCGTCGGGGCGGGCGATACTCGAAGCGCGCGGATCTTCGATCTCGAGCCGCGACGTGGCCATGCGAAGCATGACCATTGGCGAGGCGGGAATCGCCGCCAATCGATCGACCAGCGCGGCGGTGCCGGTCGGGAGGGTCCGGTTTCTGGCCAGCTCCGCGCGAAAAGCGGTGAGCTCGCTCGGACTCGGCAATTCACCGTGCCAGAGGAGCCAGACGACCTCCTCGAACGATGACTCGCGGGCGAGCTCGCGGATGTCGTACCCTTGATAGAGCAGCTCGCCAGTTTGTCCTCTGACCTCCGAGATCGACGTGGTCGCGACGACGACGTTTTCCAGACCTTCGACCGCGGGCATCGCCATGGTTTCACCCCCGAGTGTTCAAATCGAGGGATGCACATGGTGTGCCGTCTGAGGCAAGCTCAGGCGTCGCTCAGGGGAAGGGCGATGGCTTTCCCGGAACGCGCCGAGCGGTAGACCGCTTCGGTCACTTCCATGTAGCGCAGCCCCTCCTCGAAGTCGGGAGAGACTGGCGAGCCGGCGCGGATCGCGTCGATAAAGTCCGCCTCGGCGCGCCATTCGCGAACCAGATCGGACGGGATCTCGATTGGCTGGAGCGCGGCGTCGCCGGCCCGCGCGCCGAGGATCCGGTGGGTCGAGACCGGGTAGATCACGGTGCCTTCGCTCCCGTAGAGCTCGATCCGGCTTTCACCGCCGAAGTGGACGCCGCCGCTGAAGTGGAAGACCGCCAGGCCGCCGCTCCGCAGAGTGGCGACGACGCCAACGCAGTCGGCCACCTCGACCGGCACCTCCTGGACGGACCCGGTCCGGGCGCGCCGGGGCGTGTGGCAGGCGACCTGGGCGGAGACCTGGCTGAAGTGGCCAACCCAGCGGTGCAGCACTTCGACCAGCATCCCAAGGCTGAGGGTGTTGAAGCCGGACACGAACGAATCTTGCCGCCAGTGCAGCGGAGTCGTCGGGTCGGCGAAGGCGCCCGCCAGGCTGTGGACGTGGACCTCGCGCAGCTTGCCCAGGTATCCCTCCGCGAGCAGCTTCTTGACGAGGCGATCGCCGGCCAGCCCCTGCGGCGGGGGACAGAGCATGGTGACCAGGTCGACTCGACGCGCGGCCTCGTACATCTGGCGCGCCTCGGCGTAGTCGCGCGCCATGCGCGCCTGACAGAATACGTGCTTGCCAGCGGCGAGGCCGGCCAGCGTCGCGTCCCGGTGCAGATAGGGCGGGCTGGCGATAAAGATCGCGTCGACGTCCGGGCGAGCGATCACCTCGCGCCAGTCGTCGCAGACCCGGGCGAATCCGTACTCCGCGGCGACCTTCTCGGCCGAGCCACGGTGCAAGTTGGCCACCGCCACGAGCTCGACTCCGGGAATCTTCTTCAACCCGGGCAGGTGCCGCTGGCGGGCGATTCCGCCGGCGCCGATGAAGCCAATTCGAACAATTCGCTGACTATCCATGGGAAACTGCCTCCCTCGCTGAACCACTCGTGATTCGGAAGGATTCGGTGACCGTGCCATCGGCGGCTGATCGACGAGCCCTTCTTGAGATTTTTCGCGATGTTGGAGATCGCCGCCTTCTCGGGCACGGTTATATCACCGTCGGCGACGCGAGTCCACAAGCTGACCGGTTGCCAGCCCGCCTTGCCGCCGCGCGCAAGATACTGCCGCGCTTGACAATTCGTTCGCCCGCTTTGTAGGATAATGGGGTCGAATACGTCGTGGTGGCGAAGCCTTCCGTCGATGGAAGGCTTTGTTGTGTCTGGTGAGATGGTCCGAGTCTCGATTGACGGATCAAATTATCAGCCATTCGCGGGGAAAGGGGGTCTGATGGTGCGCGCCGAGGCGGTGCGGCTCAATTTCTCGAAGCTCAACGGACTTCTACCGGCGGTGGTCCAGCACCATCAGACCCGCGAAGTTCTCATGGTTGGCTTCATGAACGAGGATGCCTGGGCGCTCACTCGCCAGAATGGGCTGGTGACGTTCTGGAGCCGCGAGCGCAAGGCGCTCTGGACCAAGGGCGAGACGTCGGGCAACGTGCTTCGGGTGACGCGCCTCTGGACCGACTGCGATAACGATACGATCTTGATCGAGGCGGACCCCGCCGGCCCGGTCTGCCACACCGGCAGCGTCTCGTGTTTCTTCCAGGAGCTCGACCGTGATTGACCTCGTCTTGCCGAAGGGCAGCCTCGAAGCGGTGACGCTCAAGCTCTTCGAGGAAGCGGACCTGCCGGTCCGGCGGAGCAGCGATCGCGAGTACAACGCGTCGATCGCCGATCCACGCATTGGCAAGGTGAAAGTCCTGCGGCCGCAAGAAATCGCCGAAGCGGTGCAGCACGGGTACTTCGACCTCGGGATCACCGGCCACGACTGGGTGGTCGAGCCCGACGGCCAGATTCACGAGGTGATGGATCTCGGGTTCAACCGCGCCAGCTCGCTGGTGGCGCGGGTGGTACTGGCCGTCCGGGGCGATACCTCGGTCGAGCGTCCGGAAGACGTACCGGCGGGCTGGCGGATCAGCACCGAGTACCCCAACCTGACGCGTCGCTTTTTCGAGCGCCTCGGCATTCCGGTGAAGGTCTTGCTGTCGTACGGCGCGACCGAGGCGAAGATTCCGGAGCTGGCCGACGCGATCGTCGACTTCACCGAGACCGGAACGTCGCTCCGGCGGGCGGGCCTTCGGATCATCGGCACGCTGGTCGAGACCACGGCGCGCCTGATCGCCAATCGGGAGTCCTGGGCCGACCCGGCCAGGCGGCAGGAGATCGAAGAGGTCCAAACGCTCCTCGCCGGAGTGCTCGCGGCGCGCGGCAAGGTGCTGATCAAGATGAACGTGCCCGAAGAGCGTCTGCAGGACATTATCCAGGTTCTCCCGGCGATGAAGGCGCCAACCGTCTCGCACCTCTTCGGCACGAGCTACTACGCGGTCGAGACGGTCGCGGTAAAATGTAACATCAACTTGCTGATTCCCGAGCTCAAGAAGCGCGGCGCCGAGGACATTCTCGAGCTTCCGATCTCGAAGATCGTCGCCTGATCTTGGAAGTTTCACAACTCTAGAAGTGGGAGCAGGTGGGGATGTATTACTCGGTTGTGATTCCGGCCCGAAACGCGGGAAAGACCATTGGCGAATGCGTCCTCGCGGCGCTCAGCCAATCGGCGCCGAAGGAGGTCTACGAAATCGTCGTCGTCGACGATGGCTCGGTGGACGGGACCGGCGCGATCGCCCGGTCTCACGGGGTGCGGGTCATTCCGCAGCCACCGCTGGGGATGGCGGCCGCGCGCAATACCGGCGCGCGCGCGGCGCGGGGCGAGATCGTGGTTTTCCTCGACGCCGACTCGGTGCCGGCGCTCGACTGGCTGGCTCAGATGGTCGCGCCCTTTGACGATCCGTCGATCGTGGGCGTCAAAGGGGCGTTTCAAAGCCACGAGACGGACTTGCTCTCGCGGCTGATCCAGGCCGAGCACGACGACCGCTACCGGCGACTCGAACCGGGCGCGGCGGTCGACTTCATCGATGGCTATCCGGCGGCCTATCGCCGCGCCGCGTTCCTGGCGGTCGGCGGATTCGATCCCTCGCTCGCCGCCGCCGAGGACGTCGAGCTTTCCTATCGACTGGCGAAAAGCGGCAAGCGCTTCACCTTCGCGCCAAAGGCAAAGGTCCACCACGACCACGGGATGACCTTCCAACGGTACGCCGCGCGGAAGCTCCGGTACGGACTCTGGCGCTCGCTGGTCTACGCGCGACATCCGGGCGCGGCGCGGAGCGACCGCTCGACGCCCGCGGAGCTCCGGACTCAGATTCCGCTGGCCGGTCTCACCGTCGCGTCGGTGGTGCTGAGCTCGCGCTGGCAGCGCATGTTGCCGCTGGCCGGCGTCTTCCTTGCCGCCTTCACGTCGACCACCATGCCGTTCGCCTGGAAGGCGCGGAAGGCCGGAACCGACGCCGCGATCGCCTCGCCGGTTCTCCTTTTCGTGCGCGCCCTGGCGCTCGGAACCGGGTTGGCGATCGGCGGCACCAGCCTGGCGGGGCAGAATCTGCTCCAGCGGGTCTCGGCGCTCCGGGGAACGTTTCGCCGCTAATACCCCTTGGCTTTGTCGATGACGCTCTCCAACGGCTGTCCGGCGCGAAAAGCGGCGAGATTGCGGCAGAATAAGTCCACCGCGCGGTCCATCCGGAGGGGCGAGGCGCCGGCCACGTGGGGGGTGATCACCGCGTTCTCCAACGTCCAGAGCGGGTGATCGGCCGGTAAGGGCTCGATCGGGGTGACGTCCAGGCCGGCGCCGGCGATCAGCTTCTCACGCAGGGCCTGGACGATCGAGCGATCGTCCACGATGCCGCCCCGGGTCACGTTGACCAGGATCGCGGTGCGCTTCATTTGTTGGAATGCTTCCAGGTTGAAGAGGCCCCGGGTGGCCGGGGTGAGCGGCGCGCAGATCACCACGGCGTCCGCCTGCTTCAGCATCGCGGGGAAGCCATCCATCCGCTCGACCGATTCGACCTCGGGCGGGCGGGTGACCGGCTCCGGATCGACCGCCAGGATCCGCATGCCGAACGCGGCGCCACGCTGGGCGACCGCCCGACCGGTGCCACCCAGCCCGACGATGCCGAGCGTCCGGTCGGTCAGCTCCCAGCACTCTTCGCGAATGCTCCATTTGTTGTCCCAGGTCCGCTCGCGAATCGAACGCGCGACCCCGCGGGTGATCGCCAAAAGCAGCGCAAACGCCTGTTCCGCCAGGTGGGGACCGACGTGGCCCTTCTCGCTGGTCAACACAACGTTGCTGGCGACGAAGTCGGGAAACAGGCCGCCGTCGACGCCCGCCCCGAGCGTCTGGACCCAACGGATCTGGATGCCGCGCTCGAAGAGATCCGGCCCAAAGCGACCGAAGACGACCGACGACTCGCGGACCTGCCGGTGCTGGTCATCGCGGTCGGTCGCGACGACGACCTCGTCATCTCCGGCCACCGCCTTGATCCGTTGGAGCTGCGAGTCGGTCACCGGAACGTCCACGAGTACTTTCACGTTACTTTCCTCCTGATTTTGGCTGGCTAGCGTTGGGCGCCGGGGGAGGTGGCCTCACCCCTCCGCTAATCCCGCGAACTGCTCGATCACCTGGCGCTTCCGGGCGTCGATGTGCCGCTCGATCCATTCGACGGCGCGATCGGCATCGCCGCGGCGGAGGAGGTCGACGAGCGCGAAGTGCGCTCTGGCGCGGGCCGAGCGATCGTCCGCGGTGTCGTCCCGGAGCCCGAAGCTGACGAGCCAGAGCTTGAGGGCGAGACCCGACCAGACCCGGTGCAGGTACCGGTGCCGGGCGCGCACGCAGATCTGCTCGTGGAACTTCAGGTCGATTCTCAGGTGCTCGTTTCGGTCGCCCGAGCGGGCGGCGTCGACCATCGCTTCGACCGTTTCGCTTAGCTCGGCCAGCGCGGCCTCGTCGAGGTTGGGGATGGCCAGCCGGACCGCGAACGCCTCGAGCACCCGTCGGAGCGAGTAGATCTCTTCCGCCTCTTCGACCCCGACCTTCGCGATGTAGGCGCCCCGGTGGGGCTGCGAGACGACCAGGCCCTCTTGCTCGAGGCGTCGAATGGCTTCCCGCACGGTTCCCCGACTCAGGCCCAGCCGCTCGGCGATCTCGGCTTCGCGGAGGCGCTCGCCCGGACCGAGTTGGCCACGGCGAATCGCGACCAGCAACTGCGTCAAGACGGCTTCGTGCAGCCCTCGGTGGTCCACCGGCTCGAGCGAGTCGAGCATGATCGGTCGGGTGGTCGCCACGGCGACCTCCTGGCGTGGTTTCGCGATGCGAATGTTGAATGTTGACAGACCCGAATGTGCACAGTAGGATATGCCAATCGGCCGCCTGCCGTCAAGTCAGAGGATCTGGAGGAAAAGCCACGATGACGGATCGAGTTAATCGCCGCGCGATGCTGAGCGCCGCGGGAGCGCTCGCGTTCACGTCACTGGTCGCCGCGTGCTCCAGCTCCGCGCCGGCCGCGACGAGCCCGGCCTCATCCGGCGCGGGATCGACCACGGCCCCCGCCGCGACCGCCGCTCCGGCCGCCGCCAGCCCGGCGTCGCCGGCCGGCACAAGCAAGTTCCGCTATCTCTACAACGCGACGCCCGGCGTGGACGAACAGGTCCACCTCGACTTGATCAAGCGGTACAACCAGCTCTACCCGAACGTGACCGTCGAGAAGATTCGGGTGCCAAACGACGCCGAGACCGTGCGCAAGCTGCTGGCGATGCTCGCGGCCCACGATCTGCCGGACCTGTTCTGGAATCGGCAGCGCACCGCTCCCCCCTTCATCGATCGGGGCGTCCTGCTCGACCTCTCGCCGCTGATCGCGGCGGATAAGCTGGACATCAAGGACTTCTGGCCGAGCGCGATCCAGACCTACGGTCGCGAAGGGAAGCTCTACGGCCTTCCGAACTCCGCCAGCGCGAACTGTCACTACTTCAACGTCGACCTGTTCAAAGCCGCCGGACTGCCGCTGTTGACCGATACCGTCAAGAAGGGTGGCTGGAACTGGAACGCCTTGATCGACCAGGCCACCAAGCTGACCAAGGGTGAAGGACCGACCAAGCAGTTCGGGTTCGGACAGATCACCAGCGTCTACGCGGTCGACATGTACATCTGGCAGAACGGCGGCAAGCTCTGGGACGAGACCATCTCGCAGACCTACCTCGCTCAGCCGGCCGACGTCGAGGCGATCCAATGGCTGACCGATAACGTCGTCACCCGGAAGATCTCGCCGAGCAACCTCGACACCCAGTCGGGAAGCGACCTCTTCGCGGCCGGGCGCATCGGCATCATGATGGCCGGGCGCTACGAGCTTCCCAACCTTGCCAAGTCCAAGTTCGAGGTGTCGATGGTCGTCTCCCCGGATGGACCGAAGGCGAACACGACCCGGGGCGACGATCTCGCCTCCAGCATCTTGAAGGATGCCCCGAACCAGGTGAACGCCTGGAATTTCGCCAAGCTGTGGACGTCGGACGATGGGCAGAAGATCGTCCTGACCAGCCGGCGCAGCTTCACCGCCCGGCGGTCCTTCGCCCAGAGCGACGCGATGAAGCAGAACTTGCTGCCCTGGGAAGACCTTGCCGTCTACATCGACGGCCTCGATCGGACCAAGGCGTATCGCGCGCCGGCGCAGACCGGCGAGGTGAACACGATCTTCGATCAACAGCTCAGTCTTGCCTATTCCGGCGAGAAGACGGTCAAGGAAGTAACGACCACGATGGCCCAGCAGATCGACCAGGCGCTGAAAAAGCCACTGTAGGGGCGGCCGGCCGGATGGCAACGATCGACGAGACCAGGGCGCTTCCCACGCCGCGACCGCGCCGTGGCTTGAAACGGGGCGAAGCAGTCGCCGGATACCTGTTTCTCTTGCCCAACATCGTGGGGTTCCTGATCTTTTCGTCCTTGCCGGTCCTGGCGACGCTGGTGATCTCGGCGCTCGACTGGGATATGATTCGGGCGCCGACGTTCGTCGCGCTCCAGAACTATCAGCAATTACTCTTCAACGATCCGGTGTTCTGGCAGGTCCTTGGCAACACCGTCTATTACGTTGTCGGCACCGTTCCCGCCGACATCATCCTCAGCCTGCTCCTGGCGCTGGCCCTGAACGCCCAGATTCGCGGCATCAGCATCTTTCGGGCGATCTTCTTCATTCCGGTCATCTCGTCGGCGGTCGCGGTCGCGGTGATGTGGCAGTGGCTTTACAACACCGACTTCGGCCTGATCGATTTCGCGCTCGGCTTCGTGGGCATCAAGGCGATTCCCTGGCTGTCGAGCACCGCCTGGGCGATGCCGGCCCTGATCATCATGGCGATTTGGAAGCACCTCGGCTACAACATGATCATCTACCTGGCCGGCCTCCAGGGAATTCCGACGACGCTCTACGAAGCCGCCGCGATCGACGGGGCGAACCGCTGGAACGCGTTCCGATTCATCACGATTCCCCTGCTCACCCCGACGACGTTCTTCATCCTGGTCATCTCGGTCATCAACTCGTTCCAGGTGTTCGACCTCGCGTTCATCCTGACCCGCGGCGGTCCCGGCAATGCGACCAACACCGTGGTGATGGATATTTACAACCAGGCGTTCCAGTTCTTCCACATGGGCTACGCCGCCGCGGTCGCCTGGATTCTGTTCCTGATCATCATGGCGTTCACCTTGATTCAGTGGCGGGTGCAAAAGCGATGGGTCCACTACGAATGATCGGGCACGACCGATGAGCGCCGTGCCAGTCGCCACTCGTCGCCCGGCCGACGAGCGCCTCGGGCAGATCGGTCTGCGCGGGCTCGCCTACGTCGCGCTGATCGCCGGTTCGGTCGTGATGATCCTGCCGTTCCTCTGGATGATCTCGACCTCGGTCAAGGCCGACAATCAGGTCTTCGCGTTTCCGCCGGTTTGGATTCCCAACCCCGCGCTCTGGTCGAACTACGCGAAGGTGCTGGTGCTGCTGCCATTTGGACGGTATCTGATCAACACGACGGTCGTCTCGGTCAGCGTGACCTTCCTCGAGGTGCTGACCAGCTCGCTCGCGGCCTACAGCTTCGCCCGCCTCGACTTCCCCGGGCGCGATCGGTTGTTTTTGATCTACCTCGGTACCTTGATGGTGCCGGGCCAGGTCACGATCATTCCGAACTTTCTGGTCATCAGTCTGTTTGGCTGGATCAACACCTACCAGGCGCTGATCATTCCCGCTGCTTTCACCGCGTTCGGGACCTTCTTGCTGCGCCAGTTCTTCCTGACGATTCCTCCCGAGCTCGAGCAGGCGGCCCGGATCGACGGCTGTGGCTACCTGGGCATCTACCGGCACATCATCGTGCCGCTGTCCGGTCCCGCCCTGGCCACCCTGGCGATCTTCTCGTTCAACGCCCAGTGGAACAGCTTCCTCTGGCCGCTGATCGTGACCAACAGCGACGACTTCCGGACGTTGACGGTTGGCTTGAGCTACTTTCAGGACGAGTACAGCACCCAGTTCAACTACATGATGGCGGGCTCGGTGCTGAACATCATCCCAATCCTGATCATCTTCCTCCTGCTCCAACGCTACTTCGTGCGCGGAATCGCGCTGTCCGGTATCACTGGGCGGTAAATTCCTCTCTTCACTAGAAAAAGGAGAGTCAATGCAAATCGAAAAGGTCGAGAGCATTCTCGCCGGGCGATGGCACTTCGTTCGGATCACCACCGACAACGGCATCGTGGGGGTTGGCGAGTCGGGCATCTGGGGGTATCCGGAGGCGTCCGAGCGCATCGTCGACGCCTGGACGACCTACCTGATCGGAAAGAACCCGCTGCGGATCGAGCACCACTGGCAGTACCTCGCGCGGAACTCCCACTTCATGGGCTCGGCGGTCGGCGGATCCCTCGGCGCGATCGACATCGCCCTCTGGGACATCGCCGGCAAGCACTACCAGGCGCCGGTCTACGATCTGCTGGGCGGCAAGTGCCGCGATAAGGTTCGCTGCTACCTGCACGTGAATGGCGGCTCGGTCGACGAGCTCGCCGCCGACGCGAAGCGGGCGGTCGCGAAAGGCTTCACCGCGGTGCGCTTTACGCCGTTCCGCTCCGGATACACCGGCATGCGCTACGCCAGCCTGCTGGGCGAGGCGGTCGCTCGGGTGGGGGCGGTCCGCGAATCGGTCGGACCCGACGTCGACCTGTGCGTCGAGATTCATCGCCGGATGTCGCCGATGGAGGCGATTGGGCTGAGTCGAGAGCTCACCCAGTTTCGGCCGTTCTTCCTGGAAGACCCGATCCTTCCGGATTCGGTCCAGGCGATGGCCGAGGTCCAGAAGGCGATCGAGATTCCGATCTCGACCGGCGAGCGCTTCACCAGCATGTACCAGTTTCGCGAGCTGCTAGAAGCCGGCGGCTGCCGTTTCGTGCGGCCGGACGTCTGCATCTGCGGCGGCATCTCGAACTGTAAGAAAGTAGCGGCGCTGGCCGAGGCGTACCACGTCGGCGTCATTCCCCACAATCCACTCTCGCCGATCTCCACCGCCGCCTGCGTCCAGATCGACGCCTGCATTCCCAATTTCAGCCTGCAGGAGTACACTGGCGAGGAAGATCCCCCGAAGCGTGACCTGGTGGTGACGCCGCTGGCGCTCGATCACGGCTACCTTCGGGTGCCGGAGGCGCCGGGCATCGGCATCGAGCTGAATTTCGCGGTCGTCGAAAAGATGCCCTTCGTCCGCCGCGAGCTCAGCACGCCGCTCCACGAGGATGGCTCGGTGGCGGACCAGTAGTAGGTGCGTCCATCAACCTGAAGCATCCCGCATTTTGCGTGCGGCGCTGGGGAGACCTCTCTCCCGGCCTCTCCCCGGCGCGGGGAGAGGAGCTACCAAGAGAGATCCTTCGGTGGGAGTCCCCGCTCTCTCCGCGCCCGGCGTGTGAACGCCCCGGCGTCTGGGATGAAGAGCGGGACAGGGTGAGAGGGGTCTCCGGGACGCGGCGCACAAAATTCGAGATGCTTCATGTTAAAAATAGAATGGAGGAACTGACATGATCAACGTCGCCGTTCTTGGTCTGGGGAGAGTGGGACCATCGCACGTCCGAACCGTCCATCGCAATTCACGGGTCTCGCTGATCGCGGTCGCCGACGCGGATCAGGCGAAGCTCGACCGGATCATCGCCGAGTACCCCAGTTGCGCCGGCTACGGGGACTATCACTCCGTGCTCGAGCGCGACGACGTTCAGGCGGTGGTGATCTGCCTGCCGCACTGGCTGCACGAGCGGGCCGCGATCGACGCCGTGCAGGCCGGCAAGCACGTCCTGCTGGAGAAGCCACTCGCGAACAGCGTCGCCGAGTGCCAGCGCGTCGCCGAGGTGGTGGCGAAGAGCAAGGTGAAGTTCACCGTCGGCCACACCCAGCACTTCTACCCGGCGGTGGCCGCGGCCAAGCGAATTCTCGATTCCGGGCAGATCGGTCGCACGATCATGGGCATCGACACCTGGAACAAGCCACTCGAGCCGGAGAAGCGTCCCGCCTGGATGCTGGATCGCAAGCTGGGCGGCGGCATGATGCTCATGGACGGCGTCCACATGATCGACCGCCTGCTCTGGCACGTCGGCAGTCAGGTGACCTCGGCGAAGGCGATCAATGGGAACCCGATCTATCCGGAGATCCCGGCCGACGACACCGCGATGGCGTTTCTCCAGTTCGCCAACGGCGTCGCGATCACGATCAGCCGGATCGCCTACCGTACCGGCATCACCCAGTACGGCGCTGACTACTTCGGAACGAACGGCCAGCTCAAGTATCGCCTGCCGTACGGGCAGCGTGGCGAAGATGGCGTCTGGATCGGGCAGAACGAGATCTGGGAGCCGGTGCCGATCACCAAGAACGACTCGCTGGCCGACCAGTTCAACGCCTTCCTCGACGCGATCGAGGACGACACCGCGCCGGCGGTCTCGGTCCAGCACGGCCTGGAAGTGATTCGGGTGATGGAAGCGATCGAGCGGGCCGGAGCGACCGGGCGCGAGGTGGTGATCGAGCGGTAGGGAGCTTTGGGGCGCCCTCGCGGGCGCGCTCGACATCCGGCCCGCGCGGCTAGATCCGCGGCACGCTCGCGCCCTTGCGGTTCGGGCGGTGCTACGCTACACTATGACGAGGTTCTCCCCGGCATCTTTCGGTTGCGAGTGGGTCTTTTGCGCATTTTCGATTGCCAGTTGGGCGTTGCTCCGAGACCAGACGATGATCGCCGGTTCGCCGGCGAGGCAGACCGAGGCCACCACGGTGGCGATGCCCTGATTGAGCTAGCTTCGGGGAAAGGGGGTTGGCGATGGAAGAAGCAGGCTATCAGCTTCGCCTGGCCGTGCCGTCGGACGTCGACAAGATTCGACGCGACGTTCGAATCAGCCTCGCTAACCCCGAGGGCAAAGCCCAGCGCAAGCGGTACGAAGACGCCGTCCAACGCAACGAGATCCTGGTGGTGGCCCACTACGATCCCCGCGAGCACGCCGACGAGATCACCGGCTTTCTCGAATGGCACACCAAGGTGGATGGCGTCATCACGATCCGAGACGCCGGCACCACCGGCGACGAGCCTTACCTCGGGACCTTGCGCCGGCTGATTCGCGAGCTCCTCCACATGTTCGATCCCCCCTCCGCTTCGGTGAAGGTGCGCGCCGACCAGGCGTCCTGGAACGCGGTCTTTCAGCAGGTGCCGGGCTTCGTTCCGGTGGGTCGCGAGTACTCCCGTCCGTACTGGCGCAACATCTGGGAGTGGACCCGCGAGAGCGAGCGCCTGGCGCAACGCGCGCCATCAATGGGCCGGCGGCGCCGTCCGTAGATACCAACTGGTGACCGTTTGGAAGCGATCGGCTGGCTCAGTCATCAAGCCAAGGGTGACGCCCTTCAAGGGCGCCGGCAGCGCGTAGACGTAGACCGGGTAGTAGAGCAAAATGGCCGGCTGTTCCTGGGCGAAAAGGCTCTGAAACTTCGCGTAGTCGTCTTTGCGGGTCGCGCGGTCTTCTTGCCGCCGCCCGTCTTCGAGGAGCTGATCGGCGATTCGATTAGACCAGCCGGAGATGTTCAGTCCGTTCTTGATCTGCGAGCTGTGCCAGAACGGATAGGGGTCCGGATCGGCGGTCGGCGAGTAGATCTCGGTCAGAACCGCGTCGAAATGGTGCGGCGCCAGAAAGTCCTGGACGATGCCGCTCCAGCCCGCCGTCTGCACGTCGCCCTCGACGCCGATCGCACGAAGCTGTCGGCTGATCTCCTGAGCGGTCCGGATGCGGTCGGGCTCGTTCACCGCCAGCAAGACGAAGCGGAAGGGCTTGCCGTCTTTCTCTCGGAGGCCACCGGCGCTCGGTAGCACCCAACCCGCCTGATCCAAGAGATGGCCCGCCTGGGTCGGATCGTAGGTGTAGGCGTTCGATTGGGGAATGAACGCCCAGGATTCCGGCATGATCGGACCGGCCGCCGGCACCCCTTCACCGCCAATCGCCGCCTGGATCACCTTGCTCCGGTCGATCGCCAGATCGAGCGCCCGCCGCGCCACATCGTCGGCGAAGGGCGGCGCCTGAGTGTTCAGCATCAGCAGGTTCAGCTTGGCGAACTCCGGTTCTTGCTGAAGGTTGATCCGCGGATCATTCGCCAGGTCGAGCACGTTGTCCGGTGGAATGCCGCCGAGCCCCTGGACGTCTCCTCGATGAAGGGCATCGAGGGCAGACTGGAAGCTATCGAAATACTGAAAGGTGATCCCGGCCAGATACGGCTTCGGCCCGGTGGCGTGAGGATTCGGCACCAGCGTGACCTGTTGAAGCGAGGCGCCGGTCACCTGGAAGGGCCCGGTCCCGATCGGATGGGAGTTGAACGGGCTGCTCAGCAAAGCGCGACCGGTCACCCCTTTGAGCAGGTGAGACGGCAACAAGCCCTGGGTCGTATATTCGAGGAATGGGGCGTAGGGCTGGGCCAGGGTGAATCGAACCGTCTTCGGATCGAGCTCGGTCACCTTGACCGATTGCCAGAGGCGGGCGGTCTCCGGACTCCCTGGAAACGCCGGCGATTGGATCTGGCCGATCGTCACGACGACGTCATCCGCGGTCACTGGCTGGCCGTCCTGCCAGGTCGCATCGGCCAGGTGAAACGTGTAGACCGTGCCGTCGGGCGAGATCGACCAGTCTTTCGCGAGGTCCGGAACGACGCTTCCATCGGGCGACAGACGGGTCAGCCCACTGAAGACGAGCGCGACGACATCCTTATCGGCATCGTTGAAAGGGGAAAGCAGCGGATCAAGGTAGGTCGGGTGCCCAACCACGCCCTCGACGTAGACGCCACCGCTGGCCGGAACCTCGGCGCTGCTCGTCGGGCCCTGCACTCCGACGTCGATCGCCCCCACCACGGCCAGACTGAGGCCGGCGATCAGCAGGTGCCGCCGTCCACCACGCCACGGCACGGGTCAGTGAATCTTGGCGACGACCACGCTGAGGACCGACACGATCACGAACACCACCGCCAGCACGATCGTCAATTGAAACAGGGTCTTCTCGACCCCGCGGCGGGTCCGGAATACCGAGGAGTCGCTGTTGAAGGTGCCATCGAACCCGGCACCGCGCGACTGAACCAGGAGAACCAGGACCAGAACGAGCGAGATGATAATCTCGGCAATGTTGAATGCGGTAACCACCGTGCGCCCCGACCTCCTCTAGCTGCCGCCCGATTATAGCACGATCGAGGCGAGAACGCACGGCGAGGCCCAGTCGTCAAGTCGCTAAACGAGCTTCTGAATGGCCTCGCCGATCTCGGCCGGACGGTGATAAATCTGCTTCGGGATCGAATCCAACACCGCGAGCAGGTCGGCCGACGCGAAGTGATCGCGAGCGTAGCTCACCAGTTGCTCTCGGTCGGCGGGAAAGTGCGCCCCCGCGAAGCATCGCTCGATCTGACTCGAGGTGACGTCCCGCGCGAGGTCGGGAATCGGTCGCGATGGAATTGGCATGGCTTCCTCCCGGGTCGCTCCAGTGCATCCGGCATACCAGCCTCGAACGCCGGCCACCGGTCGGCTCTATCCAATCCCCCCTTCGATGCTATAGAGTAACGTGCAGCATCCCGAATTTCTGAGCAGGCATCGGTTGGGCGTCGGCGGGAAATCAGTGGGTGATTGGAGGAGGAGATCTTCATGACAGCCGAGGGAATTCAGAACGTCCTGATCGTCGGATCCGGTCTGATGGGACACGGCATCGGTCAGGTCTTCGCGCAGGGTGGCTACGCGGTGACGCTCAACGACGTGGACGACGAGCGCCTGCACCGCGCCGTGGCGGGAATTCGGCGCAATCTCGACCTGTTCGTCAGTGAGGCGCTGATCACTCCCGCCGAGCTGGCGAACGCGATGGCGCGAATCAGCACCAATGCCGATCTCGAAAGCGCCGCGCGCGACGCCGACCTCGTCGTCGAGGCAACCTTCGAGAACCTCGAGAGCAAGCGCGCCGTCCTGCGGCGGATCTCCGACCTGTGCCCGGAGCGCACGCTGCTTGCCTCGAACACCTCCGGCCTCAGCGTGAACGCGATGGCGCCGGCCACCGGTCGCGCCGACCGCTTCGTCGTCGCCCATTTCTGGAACCCGCCGCACCTGATTCCGCTGGTCGAGGTCGTGCGCGGAGATCAGACCGCCGAGACGACGGTGTCGCGCATGGTCGAGGTGCTTCGTTCGATCGGCAAAGTTCCGGTCGTGGTTCAGAAGGACGTCCTCGGGTTCGTCGGCAACCGACTGCAATACGCGCTCTTCCGCGAGGCGCTCGGACTGGTCCAGAACGGCGTCTGCACCGCCGAGGATATCGACACCGTCGTCAAGATGAGCTTCGGCCGCCGACTCACCACGGCCGGACCGCTCGAGACCGCCGACATCAACGGAACCGATCTGTTCTACAGCATCTCGCGGTACCTGCTCGCGGACCTCGACAATTCGACCGGTCCGCACGAGTTCTTCACCAGGCTGATCGCCGAGGGCCGCACCGGCGTCAAGGTCGGCCACGGCTTCCGCGACTGGCCGGGCGACCGCGCCGAGCGAATCCGCCAGCGCCGCGACCGCGAGCTGATCCGCTGGCTGAAGGTCGACCGCGAGACGAAGGACGAGTGACGCCTCCGCGACGAAGCAGCGGTGGATCCAGTGAGGTGCTCGGCCAGCGAGCGCTCAACCGCGCCCTGCTCGAGCGACAGATGCTGCTGCATCGCTGGCCGAGGGCCGCCGCCGAGGCGATCGAGCACCTGGTCGGCATGCAGGCCCAGTCGCCCAACGCGCCCTACGTCGGGCTGTGGAGTCGGCTCGAAGGCTTTCAGCCAGACGAGTTGTCTACCTTGATCGAAGACCGGCGCGCGGTCCGGACGTCGCTCATGCGCGCGACCCTCCACCTGGTCACCGCCCGCGACTGCCTGGCGCTGCGCCCGGTGGTTCAGCCGGTGCTCGAGCGTGGTCTGTGGTCGGGAAGCCCGTTCGGCCGGCAGATCGAGGGCATCGAGCTCACGGCGCTGCTGGCGGACGGCCAGGCACTGCTCGCCGAACAGCCGCGCACCACGGCCGAGCTCGGCAAGCTGCTTGGCGCGCGCTGGCCCGGCTATGACGCCGTCTCGCTCGCGCACGCCGTCCGCTACCTGGTGCCGCTGGTCCAGATCCCGCCGCGCGGCCTCTGGGGCAGGGGCGGCCAGGCAACCTGGGCTACCGTCGCGGACTGGCTCGGCCAGCCGATCGAGACCGAATCGTCGCCCGACGAGCTGGTTCTGCGCTACCTCGCCGCGTTCGGGCCGGCGACCGTCAAGGACATCCAGGCCTGGTGCTGGCTGACCCGGCTGGGCGAGGTGGTCGAGCGCCTCCGGCCGCGCCTGCTCGCCTTCCGCGACGAGCGCGGCGACGAGCTGTTCGACCTGCCCGACGCGCCGCGACCGGATCCGGAGACCTCCGCCCCACCGCGCTTTCTTCCCGAATACGATAATCTGCTGCTCTCCCACGCCAACCGCCGCCGAGTCATCGCCGACGCCGACCGCGAGCGCGTCTTCACCAGAGGCGCCGTGCTGGTCGACGGCTTCGTCCGTGGAACCTGGGCGATTCGGCGGCAGCGCGATACCGCGACCTTGCTCGTCGAGCCCTTCGAGCCATTGGCCGAGCCCGACCGTGCCGCCTTGACCGAGGAGGGCGCCCAATTGCTCGCCTTCGCCGCCGATCCGGCTGCGGCTCAGGCCGTCCAGATCGCCCGCGTTTCCTCTGCCCCGGCCAAATCGGTAGGTTGATAAGCGCGTTCACTTGTGGCACTATCTGCATGCCATGCGTGGTCAACGTTGCAAGAAAGCGTGAGCTTACCTCGATGACGACCGTCTCCTTCCAGGATCCGTCGACGATCCAGGCGATTCTCGGCTACGCGCACACGATCGCGGTCGTGGGGCTTTCCTCGAAGCCGGATCGGCCTGGCT
This sequence comes from Chloroflexota bacterium, assembly GCA_050695695.1. Classification (GTDB taxonomy): domain Bacteria; phylum Chloroflexota; class UBA6077; order FW602-bin22; family CADDYW01; genus JAJPKB01. The sequence continues at coordinate 105 of JBOGTX010000022.1, read as the reverse complement.
ACCAGGTTGCCGATTACCTGCGCCAGCGTGGCTATCGGATCTTCGCGGTGAACCCCAACGAGCGTGAGGTCTTTGGTAATCCGGCTTACGCGCGACTTGCCGACC
>JBOGTX010000021.1:0-7123 GCA_050695695.1 Chloroflexota bacterium | reverse complement strand
CAGGTGGCTAGCGTCCAGGGCCGAGCTGGCGACGTCGCCGGGGCGGGCCGGCTCGATTCGGACGTTGGCGGCGCGGCCGGTCGCGGCGACGACCGCGTCGAGGATCGCCCGGATCGGCGTCTCCTGTCCGCTGCCGACGTTCCAGACCCCGGTCAGCCGGTGGTCGATCGCCGCGACAATTGCCGACACGATATCCGCGACGTAGACGTAGTCGCGGGTCTGCGCGCCGGCCCCGTAGAGCGGAATCGACTCGCCACTCAGGACGCGGGAGAGGAAGATCGCGACCGCGCCGCCCTCGGAATCGGATCGCTGGCGCGGGCCGTAGACGTTCGCGAGCCGCAACGCGGTCCAGGGCACGCCGCTCAACGCGAAATATCGCTCGGCCGCCCACTTGTGGATGCCGTAATAGTTGGCGGGCGCCGGCCGATCGGTCTCCTTGGCGGGCCGCTCGACCGGGCCGTAGATCCCAGAGGTCGAAAGCAGGATCAGGTGCCCGACCGCCTGGCGTGCCGACGCCTGGGCAAGCCGAAAGGCCGCGAGCTGATTCGCGCGGTAGTCCGCCAGCGGCTGGCTCATCGAGTGAGAAACCGAGGCTCGCGCGGCGCAGTGGACGATGATCTCCGGCCGATGGCGGGCCAGAACGTCGTTCAGGTCGGCCTCCGTGACGTCCGCCTGCTCGAACGCCGCACCATCGGGCACGTTGCTTCGCGCTCCCCCGCTCAAATCGTCAAGGACCGTCAATTGGTGGTCCTCGGCGATCAATCTGTCGGCAAGGTGGGAGCCGATAAATCCGGCCCCGCCCGTGATCAGGATCCGCATAGCGCTCCTTCGAGGAATCTCATGAATCGTTCGCGAAACACCGGCAGGTCGAATTGCGATCGAACGTTCGCGCGAATCCGCGTGGCATCATAGGCCCGGTGATCGAAGCGGCGCAGCGCGTCGACCAGCGAATCGACGGATTGCGCTTCGAAAAAGAGCCCGGTCTCGCCGTCGACGATCGTCTCCCGCGTGCCCCCCCGACCAAACGCGATGACCGGGCGCCCCGCGGCCTGGACCTCGATTGGCGTCAGCCCCAGGTCCTCTTCACCCGGAAAGATGAATGCCCGACAGCGGGCGTACAGCCGACGAAGATCGTCCTCACCGACCTTTCCCACGAACTCGATGGTGGGACCGGCCAGCCGCTGAAGCGCGGCTTTCGAGCGTCCGCCGCCGACGACTTTGAGCGGCAGCTTCAGGCGGTTGCAGGCTTCGATCGCCAGATCGATCCGTTTGTAGGGGATCAGCCGCGAGACGACGAGGAAATAGTCGTCCAGGTCAGCGCTGGGCTGGAACGAGTCGACGTCGATCGCCGGATAGATGACCTCGGAGGGCCGCCCGTAACACCGGTCGATCCGTTCCTGGATAACCCGCGAGATCGCGACGAAGCGGTCGACCCGCCGCGACGCGAGGACGTCCCAGCGACGGAGCAGCGGAACGGTGGCGCCCAGCGCGAGACGGGTGCCCCGGCCGACCCCCTCCATGCCAACGTAACGATCGAACGTCCAGAGAAAGCGCGGTGGCGTCAGGCAATAGGAGACGTGCTGGCCCGGGCGAGCGGCGCGCATGCCGTGGCTGAACCCGCTCGAAAGGCTGAGAACCAGATCGTAGCCACGGAAGTCGAACGACTCGAACGCCATCGGGTAGAAGAAAAGCATGAGCTGATGGTGGGAGCGCGAGAGCGGCACCCGTTGCAGGAAGCTCGTCCGGATGTCCCAATCGCGGTAGCAAGGCGGAAAGGCCCGTGGCTCGAACATCGACGTATAGATGGGCGCCTTTGGGAAAAGGTCGTGCAGGTGCTCGAGGACGCGCTCGGCGCCGCCGTACTGGTTTAGCCAGGAGTGGACGAGCGCGACGCGCCAGGCGGCTGATGGTCGCGGCGCAGCAACCGGGTCTTTCAGGATCGACCTCGATCAGGCGGTGGGCGCCGGCTCGAAGGCCGGCGCGAACACGCGGCGTGGAATCAACTGGGTTGCCCCCATCGAGCCGACGATGAACGCGGCGCCAAGCAGGAAAGGCACTTCGAAGCCAAACATGTTCCAGAGGGCGCCACCCAGAATCGGGACGACCAGCGCCGGAATGTGCATCATGGTCACGCCGGTCGCCAGGCTGGGTCGAACGTCCTCGGGGCTCGCGACCTTTTTCAGGTAGGTGTTGACGCCGATTTCCGAGAGCAGCAGGACGTTGTAGGCAACGTAGAGGACCGTCGCGACCAGCGCGTCGTGCCAGAGGGCAAAACCAAGGAAGGTGACCAGCATGCCCACGTAGCCCACGGTCATCGTCGGGCGCTCGCCGAAGCGATCGATCAGGCGGCCAACCGTCGGCGAGAGAACCGCTCCACCCACCGCGACCAGGATGAACAGGATAGCGATGGTCTGCACGGGCTCGCGGTATTCCTGCACCAGCAGGTAGATGCCGAATGCCTGGAACAGCTCGAAGCGGCACCCTTCGAGGAAGTTCAAGGCGTAATAGAGATTGTAGCGCCGGCGGACCACCGCCCGCTGCGGCGAGCGATGGACCAGCTCGCTGGGAAAGCGAATGATCGCCACCGCGCCAACCAGCATGAGGATACCCGAGATCGCGAAGGCGAGCGGGTAGCCCACCGCCCCGATCCCCGCGAACACGCCGAGCATGCCAAGCAGACCAGCGAAGAACCCGACCGCCTGCAAATCGCCAAGAACGCTGCCGGCGTCGCTTTCCTTGGCCACCGCCAGCCCGAACGAGCCACTCAGGGTGATCCAGAGGTGGAAGCCGACGCTGGCGAACAGGACTCCGGGGATGATCGTCCCGAACGAGGTGGCCATCCCGTAGGCGTAATAGCCGACCGCCATGATCACGAAGCAGATTCCGCCCAGCCGGGCCGGCGCGATGCGCATGGTGGCGGCGGCAATCAGGATCGTGAGAAAGCCAGGGATCTCGCGGGTGGTGATCAGGATACCCATCTGATCGGGACGCAGCTTGAGCACGTCGACCCAGAAGTTATTCTGGATGGTTCGGCTGATCCCGAGGGAGAAGTTATAGGCGAAGAGCGCGGCCGCCAGAATCAAGAAGGGCAGTGAGCGACGAAACACGGGCACGTCTCCCAGGCGCGGTGCGGATCGGTCGGCGACCCCGACGCTCAAGACCAGAGGCTATCATACCGCCGCGACACTGGCAACCGCGCGGTGGCTCACTCGCGCGGAATGGCCGACATCGCCCGGTCCGGCCGGCGCGCCGGCCCGTCGGACTTCGCCGCCGCGAACCACCAGCCGACCGCCGCGACGAGGCAGATCACGATCGAGAGCCGGAAGGCGGCCCGCATTCCGTCGACGAACTCGGCACCGACCGCGCTCGAAAGGTGAACGGTCTGGCCAAGGAAAAGCAGGTTCTGGGCGTCGGGCGGTACCGCCGCGGCGGCGATGGCCAGCGAAAGCGCGTAGCTGACAACCTGGCCGGTGTTTCGCCAGGTCGCGAGGGTCGCCGAGGCGATTCCCAGACGATTGGGCGGGGACGCCCCCATGGCCGCGCTGGTGCTGGGAGCCCAGAACAGACCGGATCCGAATCCCACCATCAACAGTCCGACCACGACGTGGAGGTAGCTCGATCCGACCTGTAACGTGCTCAGAATGAGCAGTCCGACCGCCTGAGCGATCAGCCCGACCGCGACCGGACGCCGTGCCCCGAGGCGATCCGAGATCGATCCTCCGACCGGTCCGAGCACCGAGCTGACGATCGAGAGCGGCACCAGCGCCAGAGCGGCGGTGAGCGGCGTCTGGTTCTGAACGACCTCGAGGTAATAGACGACCAGCAGGTTGACCGAAAAGACCGCGAGCGCCTGCAGGGTGGAGGTCGAGACGGCCGCGGTGAAGATCCGATCGGCGAAAAGGCGAAAGTCGAGGACCGGGTGATCGGAGGCGCGATTCCAGAAGTAGAACCCCGCCGCGAGCGCTACGCTGAGGACCAGCATCCCGAGAATCGGGGGCGAGGTCCAGCTCATGCCGATGCCCTGATTGAGCGCGAAGAGCAGCGCGGCAAGCGCGCCGCTGAACAACAGCGCCCCGATCGTATCGAAGCTTTCACCGCTGGTCCGACTCGAGATATCGCGCAGCAAGAGCAGCGCGGCGAGGGTCGCCACGATGCCGATCGGCACGTTCACCAGAAAGACCCAGCGCCAGGAGGCCCCGGAAAGGATCAGCCCGCCGATCAGCGGACCGGCAATGCTGCCAACCGCCCAGACGACCGAATTGATGCCCATCGCCTGGCCACGCTCCTCGGCGGGAAACGCCTCGGTGATGATCGCCATGCTGTTGGCCAGCAGCATGGCGCCGCCGATTCCTTGAATGAGGCGGAAAAGAATCAACTGGATGTCGGTGGTCGCGAACCCACACAGGGCCGAGCCGATGGTAAAGACGACGAAGCCAAGGTTGTACATGCGGACCCGACCGAACATGTCGGCCAGGCGGCCGAAGGTCAGCAGGGCAACCGTGCTCATCAGGCTGTAGCCCATCAAGACCCAGATCATGCTCATCAGGCTGGCGTGCAGATCGGTCATCATCGGGGGAAAGGCCAGAATGACGATGGTGGAGTCGATCGCGAACATCAACGCGCCGACAGTGGTTACCGCGAGCGCGATGTACTTGTAAGGAACGCCCAGCATTCGGTCGTCGCTTGCCGCGCGCGATACGCTCGCCGCGCGCTGGTTGGAAACCGGGCCCGCGCCAGGTTGTGACTTCACCCCTACCCCTTCCGCCGGTTGGACTTGGTACAGAGTCTCATTCTACCCGACCCACCCGGGGCACGCTACGATTATCGGGTCGGCTTCCCGGTGTCTTGGCGGCGAGGGCGACGATGCGCTAGTATCAGGGCGGTCAATGATTGAGCGGAGGATGACATGCTGCCTTTCACCGAGGGAAAGGTCATTCTGATCACCGGAGGCGCGCTCGGGCTGGGCCGGGCAACCGCGAAGCTCCTGGCGCCGGTCGGGGCCCGGTTGGTCCTGGCGGATCGCGACGGCGAAGGCGCGCGCCAGGCCGCGGCCGAGCTCGCGGTTGGCGATCGCGCGGTGGGACTCGAGGTCAACGTGCTGGATTGGCCCCAGGTTCAGGGCATGGTCGAGGAAACGGTGCACCGCTTCGGTCGACTGGACGGACTGGTGAACACGGTCGGAGGGTCGAGCGGCCACGGCGTTCGGGGGGCGCGGACGATCGAGGAGCTCGAGATCGCCGATTGGGACCGGACGATGGAGCTGAATCTCAAGAGCGTTTTCCTGTGCTGTCGCGCGGCGATCCCGGCCCTCCGGTCCGCGGGCGGCGGTCGGATCGTGAATACCTCGTCGGTGGCCGGCCGCAGCCAGAGCCAGCTTGGTGGGCCGCAATACGCCGCCGCGAAGGCCGGCGTCGTCGGCTTTACGCGCCAGCTCGCCTTCCAGCTCACCTCCGACAATATCACCGTTAACGCGGTCGCCCCTGGACCGAGCCTGAGCGAGCGGGTCACCGCGATCTGGGGCAAGCGATCGGAGGATTCGCGTCAGGAAGTCCTCGCGCGCATCCCCATGCACCGTCTCGGGGAGGTGGACGAGCTCGCGGCGGCGGTCTGCTACTTCCTGAGCGATCTGGCCACCTACACCACCGGCCACACCCTCGACGTCAACGGCGGCCTCTATATGGACTGAAAATAGCCAGGGTGAGAGCGGTGTCACCGCGGCGATAATTCTTGACTCGTTTGCTTCGCCGTGGTATTTTGTTCACGAAAACAGTCAACTTTGTCGAGAACGTCGGTCAGCGGTTCGGAGGCGCCACATGAGTCGGATCGTCGAAAACGTGGTTGCCCTGGTCGGCGACACGCCCCTGGTCCGGCTGAACCGGATCGTCGGTCAAGGCGCGGCCCGGGTGCTGGCCAAGCTCGAGTCGCGAAACCCCGGAGGCAGCGTCAAGGACCGGATCGCCGTCGCCATGATCGACGAGGCCGAGCGAGTTGGCGACCTGAAGCCGGGCGCGACGATCGTCGAGCCGACCAGCGGCAACACTGGGATCGGCCTGGCGATGGTTTCCGCGGTGCGCGGCTACCGTCTCATCCTGACCATGCCAGACGATATGTCGGTCGAGCGGAGAACGCTACTGTCGCTGTTTGGCGCGGAGCTGGTGTTGACCCCGGCGATCGAAGGCATGGCCGGGGCGGTGTTCGCGGCGGAAGAGCTGGTGCGACAGCACGGCTACTACATGCCCCAACAGTTCCTGAACCCGACGAACCCGGACGTCCACCGCCGAACGACCGCGCGAGAGATTCTCGAAGCCACCGCGGGCGAGGTCGACGCGGTGGTGATCGGCGTGGGAACCGGTGGCACGGTCACCGGGGTTGGCGAGGCGCTGAAAGCGCGGCGCGCCGACGTCTTGGTCGTGGCGGTCGAGCCCAGCCGCGCGGCGGTGCTCAGCGGAGGACGGCCGGCGCCCCACGGCATCCAGGGGCTGGGCGCCGGATTCGTCCCGGGCGTCTTGAACCAGCGAATCGTCGATCGGGTCATCGCGGTCTCCGACGAAGACGCGGTGATGACGACTCGCCAACTGGTCCGCCAGGAAGGGCTGCTGGTTGGAATCTCGTCCGGCGCGAACGTGTTCGCGGCCATCGCGATCGCCCGCGAGCTCGGACCGGGTAAGACCGTCGTCACGATGCTGCCAGATACCGGCGAGCGTTATCTGACGACGTTCCAGGGACCACGGTAGGTAGCGTCATGGCGATCAACGTGTATATTCCAACGCCCTACCGGGGTCTGACCGCCGGACAGGGGCACGTCAGCGCGCGGGGCGCGACCGTCGCGGATCTGATCGAAGATCTCGAGCGCCAATTCCCCGGTCTCGGGGGGCGCATCTGCGACGGCCCGGTCGTGCACCATCACGTGAACGTGTTCGTGAATGGCCAGGAAATGCGCAAGCTGCGTGGCGAGGCGACCCCGCTCACCGATGGTGACGACGTGGCTTTCATTCCGGCGCTCTGCGGCGGGCGCGACAACTGACGAGGACAGAGACGGCATGATCGAGATCGCTCAGACCCAGCAAACCGAGCTCCAGCTTCCCCTGACGCTGCGGGAGCGGATCATCGCGCAGGCCAGACT
>JBOGTX010000020.1:0-2446 GCA_050695695.1 Chloroflexota bacterium | reverse complement strand
CGCTGTCCCAGCCCGGCGAGGTACGCCGCGAGGAAGTCGACAGCGCCGGGGTCGAGGCAGTAATAGCGGCTCGTCGCGGCCGCGCTTTCGCCGCTCGTCTGAACCAGGCCCGCGTCGCGCAGCGCGCCGAGGTGCTCGGAAAGGCTGGATTGGGCGAGAGAAAGGGCCTGGGCGAGCCGCGACGCGGTGCAGTCTTTGCGTTCAGCGAGAATCTCGACGAGGTGAAAGCGGACCGGACTGGCGAGGGCGCGCATCATCCGCACTGCCCGGGCTTCCGCTGCCGTCTGATCTCTCGATAAGGTCTTCACCGCGCACCCGATCCTTGCTTCGTCATATCGCGATTATCCGATAGATTGCGAGCGCCCGTCAAGTGGGCGCTCGCGCCTCGGCCAGGGAGATACGGTTGGCCTGTTCCAAATCGAGAGGCGGGCTCAGATCCAAATGCTCCCGCGGCCTTGCGGGCGACAGCCCAGATTCACTACAATGGGCCGTTGGCAACCCATCGTCGATCACCTCGGAGGCTTGCATGATGACTGGCGCACCTTCCTGGGCCAGCGATGCCCCCGCCCCATCGGCTGACTTGATCGAGCGGATCCGCTCGGTCAGCTCGGCGTCGATCAGTGGAACCCTTCGCAAGTTCAATCTGAACGTCGCGCACTGCTACCCGGCCGGCATCCATCCGATTGTCGGCAGTGGCTGTATCGTCGGGCGCGCGGTCACCTTGCGCTACGTCCCGAGCCGCGACGACCTGCGGGCCCGGGTCGGTAGCCCGCTGGCCAGCCACCGGGCGATCGAGGCGCTTCAGCCGGGCGACGTTCTGGTCGTGGACGCGCTTGGCTCGGAGGCCGGGGGGCATCTGGGCGACGTGATGTGCACTCGGATCAAGCTACGGGGCGCGGCCGCGCTCGTCATCGACGGCGCGGTGCGCGACCTGCCCTATCTGGGCGGCCTCGGGCTCCCGATCTTCGCGAAGAGCGCGACCGGCCCGGCCAGCCCACTCCTCCCGATCGAGTACAACGTTCCGATCCAGTGCGGGGGCGCGCTGGTCGTGCCCGGCGATCTGATCGTCGCCGACGCAGACGGCGTCTGCGTCCTCCCGATCGACCTGGCCGCCGAGGTCGTCAAGGCGACGATCGAGCAAGAAGAGCTCGAGGTCTTCATTCGCCAGAAGCTCGAAGAAGGGCGACTCCTGCAGGACGTCTACCCGCCGACCGAGCAGGTGCGACGGGAATACGAGGCGAGTCGACAGCGCGCGTAAGGGCGGCTTGTCGCAAGCGGACGAGATCTGAGGCTCTGGCTTGAAAGGCAGGAGCAGGGACGTGGGCTAGAGCCCCGGGCGCAGCCAGACCGCGCCGCCTCCGGGCCGTTGAGGGCCAGCGTCTCTGATCCTGGCTATGAAGCCAGAGCCTCCGACTTCGTACGCTCGCGACCGGACCGCGGCAGCGCCCGCCGGCGACCCGGCGCCTTACGCGAAGCGAGCGAACAGGATCCCGAGCTCGTAGAGCAGATAGAGCGGGACGGCGACCAGTGTTTGATTGAACGGGTCGGGCGTCGGGGTGATCGCCGCGGCGATGATGAAGACCGCCAGTATGGCGTACTTGCGGTACGACGACAGGCGCCTCACGTCGACGATGTGGACCTTCGCCAGCATGTAAATGACCAGGGGCGTCTCGAAGGCCAGGCCCAGCCACAACTCAACCGTCGTCACGAAGCCGATGTAGTTGCTGATCCGGATGAAGTGCTGGGAGATGTCGCTGAAGGTCAGCAGGTAGTGTACCGCGAACGGCAAGACCACGAAGTAGCCGAACAACATTCCGAAGACGTAGAACACGGTGACCAGAGGAAGCAAGGTAATGACAATGCGCCGTTCCTTGCGCGTCAGCCCAGGGGCGACGAAGCCAAAGACCTCGTACACGAAGACTGGCATCGCGATCGCCACGCCGGTCATGATCGCCACCTTGAAGTAGGTGGTGAACATCTCGGTCATCTCGGTGAAAACAGTCGAGAATCCCTTGCCGCCGGGCAGCAACAGCAAGTGGAAGATCGTGTCGGAGAAAATCAGTCCGATGACCGTGCCGATGACCAGCGCGAACGCACAGATCGTCAGGCGCTGACGGAGCTCCTGAAGGTGCTCGACGATCGTCAGCTCGGGGCCGCCAAACTCCTCGCCTTCCTCGGCGGTGTCTGGCCCCCCGCTCACCCAATCTTTGACCTTATCGGCGACCGTGCTCACGGGTGTTCACCCTCTCGACCATCAATGGCGCCGGCCGGAACCGGAATCGCCAGCGTCTCCTCGGACGGATGCGGCGCGACTCCATTGTGGGAGACCAGATCGGACTCCGCGACGTGCCGTGATGGCAGGATCTCTTCAATCGGGGCGGGCGAATCGTTGTCGGCCGAGGCCGCCATGACAGCGTGCCCCTCCGCCGCGCCCTCGGCCTCAGGA
>JBOGTX010000019.1:0-4228 GCA_050695695.1 Chloroflexota bacterium | reverse complement strand
GCCGGAGCCTCGTTCGAAGAAGCGGCCCGCGTCGCGAACGCCGCGGCCGGGGTGGTCGTCGGCAAGGCCGGAGCGACGGCGATCACCGTCGAGGAGATTCTCGACGCGCTCCACCCGCCGCTGACCTGGCGTGGCCGTCGCTGGCGATGACGCGTCGCGCGGCCTCGATCAGGTCGCTCGCCACGGGATAGCGCGCGGACGCCGGGCGCGTGCCGAGCAAGACCGAACGGCAGCCTGCCCGCTCTCCGGCCTGGCAGTCGGTCAGGCGATCCCCGATCAGCCACGACGACGGGAGCTCGATCGACCAATCGGCGGCTGCCCGCAGGAGCATGCCGGGCCCGGGCTTACGACACCAGCACGGCCTGGCGAGTGCCGGGTCGATCCCCTCCACGTGGTGTGGGCAATAGTAAAAGGCGCGCACTGACACCTCGGCCGGCTTCAACAGCTCGTCGATTCGCTGGTGCATGCGGGCGAGCGCGGCTTCGTCGAAGTATCCACGCGCGATGCCCGACTGGTTGGTCACGACGATCAGACGGTAGCCCGCGCGATCGAGCAGCGCGAGGCCCTCAATCACGCCGTCGAGCAGCTCGATGCGATCCGGATCGGCGCTGTACGGCCGATCCGCGATCAATGTCCCGTCGCGGTCGAGGAAAACTGCCCGAAACGATCCGGCTTCCGGCGACGGCCCGGGTTCGATCGGCGGTGGGGCGGGAGAAATCGGCCGATCATCACAGGCGCGAATCGTCAAGACCGCGGGAATTCGATCGTGGTCAATCACGGCTTTTTCACCAGAGAGCCCGCGCCGACGCCGACCGCGTGCGGACGGAGATATCGGTGCGACGGGTTCACGCCTCACGATGTACGTCATCGCGTAGCGATCAGTCATCGGCACGTTCGGTGCCGGCCCGGTGGCACCCTCGATCGGCACGCTCTTTGCCGTTCTTGGGCAGGACGTCGGATAACACCAGGACGGCCTATGCGAATCGCCATTCTCTCGACGCCCCACGTACCGACCCCTCCCCGGGGCTATGGCGCCTCGGAGCTCATCGCCGGCTTGCTGGCGGAAGGTTTGCGGCGCCGCGGCCATCAGGTCCGTCTCTTCGCCTGCCCAGGCTCCCTGGCAGACGTCGACGAGCACCGAGAGTACCCAGAGATCGAGCTCGCCCGGACGTTCGATCAGCGTGAGCTGATTCACGTCGCCCACGCCGTCCGCGACGCGAGCGACTGCGACCTCGTCCACAATCACTGCCTGGCGGTTGGCTCCGCCTTCGCCGCGCTGTCCGGGCGGCCGTTCCTATCCACCTTGCACTACGTGCACCCGGTGGTCATGGCCTTCCCGAGAGCGGCCTACGTCGCGGTGAGCGATCAGCAACGCGCCGCGCTGTCGAGCCTGAACGTGATCGGCAGGGTTTACAACGGAATCGACCTTGCCGCGTTCCCGCTCAGTCGGCGCCGCGACGACTATCTCCTGTTTCTGGGTCGCTTTCACCCGAACAAGGGGGCCGACCTGGCGATCGAGGTCGCGCGCAAGGCCGGCCGCCGACTCGTCCTCGCCGCTCCATCACCGCCGGACGATCAGCAGGAGTGGTTCGCTCGGGAAATTCGACCGCGACTGGGGGGAGCGATCGAGTGGATCGGGCCGGTCGAAGGCGCGGCCAAGGCGCGCCTTCTCGGTCGGGCGGCCGCGACGTTGGTGCCGCTCCGCTGGGACGAGCCGTTTGGCCTCGTGATGGCTGAATCGATGGCCTGCGGCACGCCCCCGATCGCCATTCGGCGCGGCGCGGCGCCGGAGATCATCGTCGACGGGGTGACCGGCTACCTCGCCGAAACCCCTCAGGAGATGATCCCCCTGGTCGAGCGAGCGGCGGAGATCGATCCGCTTGCCTGCCGACATCGCGTCGAAGCTAACTTCTCGGCGGATCGAATGGTCGACCGGTATCTCGAGCTCTATCGCGCTTACTTGATGAGGTCTTGAGCCAGGCGAACGAAGACGAAGCTCGGTACTGGCACGCCATCCTCGTAGGCGTGGACGATCGCCTGGAGAACTTTTCGCGGGTTCCGCGCGGCACGAAACGCCAGGTAGTCCCAGTCCATCGGCTGGGAGGCCAGGAGCGAGACCGCATCCAGCCAGTGCTTCGGAGCCGACGGCGTCGCCGCGGCGGCCTTCATGACGAAGAGATCCTCCGGCGGCATGATTGGAAGCCGGGTGTGGTCGATCTCCATCCAGCGCGCCCGCTGAAAGGTCTCGTCGCCAACGTGAACGACCCCGGTCGACTCGTAGATCACGTCGACCGTGACGTCGTCTTTGAGGGCCTTGTAAAGCCAGCGCGGATCTTCGATCCACACCCGGAATCCCTGACTCGCGAGCCCGGAAAGCGCGCGCGGCGCGTCGACCGGCCGCACGAACAGATCGATATCGTTGACGGTTTCCCGGAGGTGATAGGCCTCGGCCGCCAACCCGCCGCCGACGACAAAGGGAACGCCGGCGGCTCGAAGCGCTTCGGCCGCGATGCTCAGAATGTGGAACAGGGACGGGCGGGACGTTGACCCCACGATTGCTACTCCCCACGGTGATGGCCGGGTAACCACCGCAGATTCCAGACCAGAAGCAAGGCATGGTTCGTGCGCTCCGGTGGGGGCGTCGGGAACGGGAGCGGCGGCCTCACCCTGCCACCAGGAGGCACCACGTGCGCGAAAGGTGGGAATACACCTGGAGCGATCTCGATCTGGAAAACGGACTGGTCGGTGATCCACGGAGCCCACACCGGGAAACGATCAACGAGCGCGGCTCCCGCGGCTGGGAAATGGTGAGCGTGATCTGTATCCCCGGGCAGACGCCTTGCCGGGTGATCGTCTTTTTCAAGCGACCGGCCGCCGAATCGTGACGCGCTCCGCGTTCTACCCGAGGAGACGTCTCAGCTCTTGTGCCCCGCCAATTCGGTCGCTATACTCCGTCCAAAGCTTGCACGGTTGCCAGGGAGCTTGCTATCAGGTCACGCGGAGGGACGGTGGCCAAGGTCGTCGCTCAAGCACCGCTTCAACGGGCGCAGGCGCCCCGGACAACCGCTCGGAGGATGCTGCCTCGTCCTCAAACGGTCGCCGTCGCCATCGTGGTGTTCGCCGTCAGTCTGGTGCTTCCGCGGGCCGCGGCCTATCCGGTCGTGGCGGAGCCGGTTGCCGTGACCGGCGATACCACCGTGGCGGCGACCGCCGGGCAGCTTCAACGTGGAGTAACCCTGGCGGTGGCGGCCGGCCCGGCCATCGCCGCGACCGCTACTCCCACCTCTTCCGGAACGCCCAGTACTGCCACGTTCCAGCAGATTCGACCGTTCTCGATCGCGGCCCTCCCGACTGATCCGTCGGGAACCCAATACGCGGTCCTGAAGGTGTCCTCACCCAATCTGCCCACCGGCCAGTATACCGCTGCGGTCATCACGACCGATGGGGCGACCTGGTAGCTGACCGTCACGGTGATGCCCGATCCACTCTGGCCGGTCGCCGCCGTCATCGCCGGGTTGTTGCTGTCGTACGGCATCGGCATGTGGGAAAACGTCGTGAGCTCTGGTCTGCAGCTTCAGCAGCAAGCGGTCGATCTCCTGTCGACGGTCTCCGAGATCGACGAGAATCCGGTTGGGAATCTCCAGCGAGACCCACCGGATGCCGCCACGGCCGGCGGTGTCCCCAGGCCGAATGAACCGACGAGAAATGACGCGCTTCGTCAGCGGTTCAGTCTGATCGAGGCCGCGCGGGCCATGGTTCTCCAGGATCCGGTCCCACCCGACAACAGCATCACCGGGCTAATCCGGCGGGGCGACCTGTCGCAAGCCCGGTCGCACCTGACCGACCTGCAGACGCTGTTCGCCAGCCACCAGACCTTTCTCTACAGCGCCGCGGACCTGGCCGACGACGCCACCGGCTCGTCCTGAGAGACGGGCTGTCGGGTTTCCCTTACCCCCTACCCCTTCCCCCAGCCGCGGGGTGAGGGGCGCCAAGCGGTTTGGCGTTGACAGCAGGAGCGAACCTTCTTACTATCCGACTCGACGAATATCCCATGTTTTGGATTCGAGCCGCGTACGGAAGCGGCCCGCCCTAAAAGGGCGTGGAGGTGTCTCATGGATCGATCGTCGAAGGTATCCAGGCGTACGGCCATTCGAGGAGGGGTTGCCGGGGTGATCGGCGTTGTCGGGCTCGATCTGCTCGCCGCGTGCGCCGGACCACCGCCGGAGGC
>JBOGTX010000018.1:0-5382 GCA_050695695.1 Chloroflexota bacterium | reverse complement strand
TGGCCGTGACCACCCGACCATCCGCGAGCACGACCTGCGCTGAGGCGAGGTTATCGACGGTCAACCCGTATTTTCGGCTCAGGTAGCCGTGTCCACCCCCCAAAGTCAGGCCACCGATTCCCGTCGTCGAGATAATCCCGGCCGGGGTGGCCAGACCAAACGCGTGGGCGGCGTGATCGAGGTCGCCCAGTAATGCTCCCCCTTGCGCGGTCGCTCGTCGATTCTCGGGATCGACAAGCACGCCATTCAGATCGGACAGGTCGATGACGAGACCGCCGTCGCTGGTCCCGAAGCCGGCACCGTTGTGTCCGCCCCCACGAATGGCGATGCTGAGACCACTCTGCCGCCCGACGTCGACCGCGGCGATCACGTCGGCGACGTCGCGGCAGCGGGCGACCGCGGCGGGACGCTTGTCGATCATCGCGTTATAGACCCGCCGCGCGCCGTCGTATCGCTGGTCGCCGGGCTCGATGATCTGGCCACGAAACACGCTTTGAAGCTGGGAAATCGCCTGCGCGCTCACCTTTGCCTCGCTTTAACTGGAATGTTTCCAGGATGTTGTCGCTAGCCATATTTTCACCGCTCGGGCCTGGCGCCACCAGGCGATTTCTCCCGGAAATCTCCCACCGGTGTCTCAGGGATGTTCTATTGGCGTTCCACGCCTTCAGGCTCCAGGTCGGCAAGCGAGGCTCGATGGCTGACCCGGTGCGTTGCCCGGCCATTTGGCGCGGCTGCCACATGTTATAATCCGGCAACTTTACCCAGACAGGGAGCAGGATCGAGGATTTATGTCCTCAGCCGGCACCGGTGGCGAAGTGGGGCGCGACGACTTCGCCATTCAGGTACACGACGCGCTGACTCGCCTCTACGATCCAGTCTATCTCCAAGCGCATCCGCTAAGTCAGCTGGTCGGCGAGGAGCAGGGGATCGATCGGGCTCAGCCTGGCCAGGTTCTCCGCCAATGCCTGATCGAGGCAATTGATCGGCTGCGTCCCAATGTCGACGAGGCAACCAATCCCGGCGCCTGGCGGGGCTACCACATCTTGCGCTTGCGCTACGTGGATGGGCTCGACGTCGAGGACGTCCAGCGGAGATTGACGGTCAGCAAGAGCACCTATTATCGCGCCTCACAGCAGGCGCTTCAGGCAGTGACCTCGGTGCTACGCGCCGGCTGGCTCGCTGGAAGTGTGAGCGCCCCGCGACAATCCGTGGAAAGCGCCGGCGTCATCCCTGAGGGACGCCGCGCGACGGGTAATCACGCGGCGTCCTCGCGGCAGCTTCCGATTCCATTGACCAGCTTTCTGGGACGCGACCGCGAGCTGGCAACCGTGCTCTGCGTGCTGGGTTCATCCCGCCTCGTCACGTTGACCGGCGCGCCCGGCACCGGTAAGACGCGACTGGCCCTCGAGGTCGCGGCCCGGGTGTCCGATGCACGGGAAGGCAGAATTGTCTTTGTGCCGCTGGCGTCGGTCGCGGCTCCAGAATTAATCATGCCGGCGATTGCCCAGGCGATGGGCGGTCATCCGCGCGGCGGCCAGTCGACCATCGACACGCTCGTCGAAGATCTGGACGATCAACGGCTTCTCCTGATTCTCGATAATCTCGAACAGATTGTTAGCGCTGCCCCCGTCCTCGTGGATCTGCTAACCCGATGCCCGAATCTCAAAATCCTGGCGACCAGTCGGGTTCGACTGCACGTCCGAGGTGAACGCGAGGTGGCGGTATCGCCCTTGGAGCTGCCAACCGTTTCGGTCATCGGCGGCACCCGTCAGGTTCAGCTTGGCGGTCGCCGGCTGGTGGACTACTCGGCCATCGCACTCTTCGTGGAGCGCGCTCGTGACACCGTGCCCTACTTTGAAGTAACCGACGAAACCGCTGGCGTTGTCGCGGAAATCTGCCACCGCCTCGACGGGCTACCTCTCGCGATCGAGCTCGCGGCCGCGCGCATGAAGCTGTTGCCACCGTCCCTCTTGCTGACTCGGCTCCAGCGCCGACTTCCCCTCCTGGTTGGTGGGCCGCGTGACCTACCGACTCGTCAGCGGACCCTTCGTTCGGCAATCGCGTGGAGCTATGACCTGCTGGATTCGGGTGACCAGAAACTTTTACGTCAGTTGGCGGTTTTCGCCGGTAGCGCGTCTCTCGAGGCCGTTCAAGTGGTTTGCGCCGACGACGATCACAAGCAGTCCGAGGAGGCGCGTCAAGAACGCGGGGATAGCGCGCGTACCGATTCGGCCGAGCTCAGTGTGCAAGGCGACTCCAGCCATCCTCGGCCCCTGGTTTCGACGCACGACGTGTTCGACCGACTGGAATCGCTTGTCAGCCAGAGCCTGGTGATTCAGTCGACCATCGAGGCATTCCCCATCGAGACTGAGCTTCGCTTCAGCCTTTTGGAGACGATCCGGGAATACGCGATCGAGCGCTTGATCGAGAGTGGTGAGCGCGACGTCATGCGACTCCGACACGCCCGGTACTTCCTATCGCTTGCCGAGCAAGCGGAGCCGCACGTGGCCAGTCCGCGGCGCGGTGTCTGGGTCAAGCGACTCGAGAGTGAGAATGCGAACCTGGAGCAGGCGATGGAGTGGTGGATTTCTCAGGGAGACGTTGCCCAGGGGCTGCGCATGGCCGGCGCCTTAGTCTGGTTTTGGGCGCTGCGTGGACACTTGGAAACCGGACGTCATCACGTTTCCGTCCTGCTCGCGGCACCGGTGCTGGCGGAGTCCACGCCCGACCGAGCCCATGCCCTCCAGATCGCGGCCACCCTGGCCCATCACCAACGTGATTTTGCCGCTGCCCGCGCGCTTCAGGCGGATAGTCTCCAAATCCTTCGCGACCTTGGCGACCAGGAGGGCCTGGTCACCGCGCTCAGCGTCCTGGGAAACATCGACCTACAGATCGGAGATTATGCCGCGTCACGCGAGGCATTCCAGAGGATCCTCGCCATCTGCCAGGATCGGCAAGACTTTCCGGGAATGGCTTACGCCCTCAGCAGCCTTGGTAACATCGCTCAAGAGGAGCGCGACTATCCAACCGCGCGCTCGCTGCACGACAAATGCCTCGACGTTTGTCGAGAAATGCAGTTCAACACGGGGATCGCGATCCAGCTTCACCACCTCGCGCTCATCGCCGAAGCCGAGCGAGATTTCGTGGCGGCACGCGCGCTCTACGAACAGAGCCTGGCTGCCTGGCAAGCAGACGATGACGGGTATGGTGCCGCCCGGGCGCTCCTCCGCCTCGGGTGCACCGCGACCGCGCAGGGTGATGACCCTGCCGCGGGCGCGTATCTGACGCGGGCGCTGACGCTCATGCGCCACATGCACGACGATGACGGTATCGCATTGGCGCTCGAACAATTCGCTCGGCTCGCCGCGGTGGAGCAACAGCCTGCCCGAGCACTGAAGCTAGCGGGTGCCGCGTCCGCGCTCCGCCAGCGCATTGGAATCCGCCTGCCGCCAAATGTTGCTGCCGAGCTGGAAGCGGTCTTGGCAGCATCGAGAAAACAGCTTGGCGACGCGGCCGCCTTGACTTTATCCGAAGGGGAATCGCTGACGCTCGAGCAGGCAATCGCGCTGGCTACAAGCCTTCTTTGACCTCGACGATCTCGTCGGCGACGAGTCCGTGGGCTTCCCGGTGCACGGCCATCGCCGCCTCGCGGCTCGGGGCCCAACTAAGGCAAAAGATCTTTCCGGTGGCCTCATCGTACCAGTACCGAAGGAATTTCACCCCGTATTTCGCCTGCACCGCGAGATCTTTTTGATGAGCGGCCGCGGCCGCCTCGGCCGTCAGACCTGGTACGTGATGGTGGACGTCCATGAACAAAGCCATTGCCTGATTCCTCCTGGGCACGCCGGAAATCAACGCGAAAGGCTCGTCGCATCCTCGTGCCGGCTCCTCATTCCAGACGACATTATATAAGGCATCACGGCAGGCAAGGAAATTGGACTGACACGGATTCCCTGCGTGCCGCGTGGCTCCATCGAGTCGGTCAGTCGGAGCCGGGCCCGGGCATCGTGAGGATTAGCATCGTTCCCAGGCCGACGAGCGCGATGACCGCGAAGACCGGGAGCGGCAGATCTGGCAAGGGAAGGGCGGGCCCCGATGCGCGGTTCTCCGTCGCGCCGGCCGGCGCGAGGTGCGACGACAGCGAGCTGGCGAGCGGCGACGGTCGGGCATTGGGCGACTGGTGCTGCCACTGGCTCAGGCTGGCTGCCCAGCGGGCAGTCTCCGGACCGGGAGGTGGGGGCGCCGAGTCCACGACCGCCCCGGTTGGCGAGGGAACTGGCGACGGGACTCCCGGCGGAACGAGCGATTGGCTCGGCGGCAAGAATGGGGGCGGAAGCAAGCTCCCGCCGGTTCGCGAGACCGTCGTCGCCTGGCCCGCGCTCCCAAACTCGCCGACGCGAGTGTTCAGCATGGCGAGGCTCACCTTGCCCGAAGGCGGAAGGAAAGCCACCGCCTGGTCGGGAATGCTTGCCGCGCGCCAGGCTTTCATCAAGGCATCCGGGGCGAGCGGGCGTCGGAAGCCGCCGTTGCCGGTGAACGCCGGATCGTTGATGATCAACCCCTGATCGGTCACGCCGATCACGACTACGTAGTGGTCGCTCGTCGAGGTCGAGCCGGCGTGATCGGGCAGGGTCGCGTACCGGACCAGTGTGATGACCGGGTGGCCCTCGCGCACTTCGGCGATCAGGTCGGCGATCGACCATTGCCGATACCGCCCGTTCGCCCCGGTCAGGCCCTCGGTGCGTAGGCCCGCCTCCTGGGCGATTGCCTGGAGGAAGTCGAGCGCGACGCCCTGATCGTAGCCGGTGGTGCCCTGCAACTGATCCGCCGCGGCGCGGAGCTGGGCGGTGGTTGCCTGGATGCCGTAGGCCTGGAGCACCATGCCAAGCGCGGCCGGTCCACAATTGGAGTTCTGGTACGGGCTGCCATCGTACTGGCCGCGGTACGGCACGTCCAGGACGAAGCCCTGACTGCCGCCGCTGACCTCCGCCGGCCGAACGCCATCGTAGGACGAAGGTGGAGACGCCGGCGGGGGTGGCGGGCTACCGAGGGTTGGCGTTGGACTGGGAGTGACCCGCGTCACGGTCACCGCGGGGGTCGGAGTTGCCGAGGGAATCCACGTCGCGGTCGCGCTGGGCAAAGGGGTCGCGCTGGGCGGACTGGTCGGACTGACCCGGGGCGTCGCGGTCGCCGCGAGCGTGGGAACCGGCGTCGCGGTCGGCGACGGCGTCGGGGTTTGGGTCACGGTTGGCGTCGCCGACGGCGCGCGGGTCGGCGTGAAGGTCGCGGTGGGCGATGGCGTCGCGGTCGGCATCGGCGTCCCGGTCGCGGTGGCGGCAGGGGCCCCGGTTGAACTCGCGCTCGGGGTCGGAGACCGGGTCG
>JBOGTX010000017.1:0-1568 GCA_050695695.1 Chloroflexota bacterium | reverse complement strand
AACTCGTGGGAGACGTTCGCGAGGAAGTTCGTCTTCATCTCGTCGACGCGGACTAACTCCCGATGGGCGACCGCCAGGTCGGCGTAGGCGCGCTGCAAGTCGCCGCTGCGCCGGGCCAGCGCCCGGTAGAGCGTGGCGTTCTCGATGGCGAGGGTCAGGCGCTTGACCAGCGAATCGAGGATGTCCGGGTCGAGGGTGAGGGTGGATGGACAGGTCGCGGGAATCGCCAGCGCCAGGACGGCCAGCGCGGTCCGGCGCGTCGGGAGCGAGAGCTGGAAAACGGCAACCGAGTCTCCCGAGGGCAGCGTCCGCTCGTGGAAGAGCCGGTCGCTTTCAAGGCTTCCGATCTGCCGATCGACGTACTCGCCGCACAGCGTCGCGAGATCCTCGCATCGGTCGGCGGTGCCCCGGGTCGAATAGGTGATGATCTGGCGGGCAACCGTGTCTTCGCTACCCGGGTCGGCGGTGACTTGAAGCGCCGCCCGTGGACTGTCGCAGACGCGGGCCGCCGCGCTCAAGACCGATCGCAAGACGGTGTCGAGATCGAGGCTTGCCGCCAATGGGGCAGTCGCCTCGTTGAGCAGGTTGGCCTGGCGGAGCCGGTCGTGCAAGGCGGTCTCGGCGCGTAGCGCCTGTTCCCGGAGGTAGCCGGCGAGGATCGCGGTCAAGCAGAGGAAGCTGGATCGGAAGATGAAGGGCGCCTGGATGCCGTCCCGAAAAGCCAGGCCCTCCACGGCGTCGAAGCCGACGAACACGAGCGCCATGCCCAACGCCGGGCCGTAGCCGTAACGCATCGCCGCCGAGATCGTCACGGTGTACAGGATGTAGTAGAGCGGTGAATCGAACCCCCCGGCCACGGTGATGATCGCGACGTTGAGGAGGCCGTCGGTGACGGTGGTCAGGTAACCACTGGCGATCCACGCCGGGCGCTCGCGAATCATCCAGTGGACCGCCAGGTTGTAGACGACGGCGAAGGCGAGCACGGCGTAGGCGCCGAGCAGGCGATCGGGGGGAAGGCGGGCCAGCATGAGGCCCGGCGTTACGAAGATGATTCCCAGCCAACGGATTCCGACGAAGCGCCATTCGAGCTTCAGCGATCGCGGAAGATCCGGCGGGCCGCGCCAGGTGTAGACCAGGGTACCGACGGCAGTCTGGAGGAGCGACATCAGAAGCCTCCCTCGGGCGCGGTCTGCTGGCTGGCTCGCGCCGTCAGCAGGGCGCGCACGCGGTGCGCGATCTCGCGCGGACTGAACGGCTTGGTCACGTATTCGTCGGCGCCGCGCTGCAGCCCTTCTTCGCGGTCGTCCCGCTGGCCCTTCGCGCTCAACATGATCACGTAGGTGCCGGCCAGCGACGGGTCTCGCTTGATCTGCTCGCAGACGTCGTAACCGTTCAGCCGCGGCATCATGATGTCCAGGAAGACGAGCGGGGGACGGATCTCGCGGGCCCGCGCCAGGCCATCCTCCCCGTTGTCGGCGACGATGACTTGATACCCTTCCCGGGTGAGCAAATAGCTCAGCGCGCGCAGAATGTACGGCTCGTCGTCGACCACCAGGATGGGGCCGGCC
>JBOGTX010000016.1:0-4695 GCA_050695695.1 Chloroflexota bacterium | reverse complement strand
CGAATAGGCCTTGAGCACAGCCGATGCCCTCCCAGCTCACCAACGACATGGCAATTCTAGCGGATGGCGACGGGCGGGGCAATTTCGGTCGGCGGGATCGGCCAGCCTCGGGCGTCCCCGCGCTCAGGCGCCGTGAATGTGCCCGTTGGAGCGGGGACAGAAGTGAGGCCCGCCATCCAGCGGCGCGTCGCAAATCGGACACCGGGGCCGGCCGGCCGTGGTGACCGCGGTAATCGCCTCGCTCAGACGGGAGAGTTGGCCTCGCGAGCACAGACAGCGAAACGTCGGTGGATCGTCTGGCTCGGATTCGACGTCGTGGGCGATCATCACGAAGAGCTTGGATCCCTCGTCGAAGCCAAGGCCGAGGCGGCCAACGCGCATCTCGACCGACGCCACGCAATCGAACGGCTTGCCCGCCGACGGAGATTGCCCGGCTGGCTCATTGCTCGACCAGAGCACCCGCACTTTGCTGAGCAGTTGATCGACCGCGAGCCCCAGGGCGTGAAGCTGCTCCTTCTCCATCCAGAGAAACGCGGTCTCGTTTTCATTTTGAACGACCAACCGAAAGCGTCGGCTGCCCGGGGTGCCGACCGCATCGGTTTCCAGCCGCGCGACGACGTCGAAATCGTGGCGTTCAGGTGGCATAGACTTCTTACTCCCCGACGCGATCGCATCGCGCGAGATTACCGCCGTCCATATTTTACTCGCCTTCGTTGAGCGCCGCCAGTCTCTCTTCGATCTTCGCGACTTGCTCGGCCAGCGACTCGCGGCGCTCTCGTTCCTTCTGGACGACCGCGGGCGGCGCCTTGCTGGTGAAGCTCGGTTCCGCCAGTCGTTGGTCCAGTGCCTCGATCTGGTTGCGCAAACGGGTCAGGTCGGTCGCCGCCCGCTTGCGTTCCGCGTCGAGGTCGACCATCTCGGCGAGGGGCAGGTACACCGCGACCCCGCTCACCAGGAGGTGGAGCGCGCGCGTCGGCGGCTGACTCAGCGTCTCGACGATGGTGAGCGGATCAACGCGCGCCAGCGTCGAGACGCTGGCGCGCGCCGCCGTCAGTTGATCGAGATGAGCGCCGGCCGCGACACTGGCGGGGATCCGGCGGTTGACGTCGACCCGAAATTCGGCGCGTGCGTTCCGGATCGAGCGCACCACGCCGATGACCAGGTCAAGGGCGCGCTCCGCGGCGTCGTCCGTCGGACCTCCGGTGGGCCACGGCGCCACGATCAGCATCGTGCTCCGATCGGGCAGGTGGTCCCAGATCGCTTCGGTCACATACGGCATGAAAGGGTGCAGCAGCTTGAGAATGCCATCCAGGACGTGATTCAGGACCCACCGGGTCACCTGCTGGCGCTGGACGTCGCTCGATCGCACCTGGATCTTCGCGATCTCGATGTACCAGTCACAGAACCCGCCCCAGACGAACTCGTAGAGAATGCGTCCCGCCTCGCTGAACTCGAAGTCGCCAAGGAGGACGGTCACGTCGGCGACCGCTCGATTGAAGCGACTCACGATCCAGCGGTCCGCCATCGTCAATTGACCGGTGTCGGGCGTCTGCTCGGGCGGCGCGCCCGCCGAAAGCACGTAGCGCGCCGCGTTCCAGAGTTTGTTGGCAAAGTTGCGGGCGCCCTCGAGCTTCTCTTCCGAAAGTCGCATGTCGTTGCCAGGGGTCGAGCCGGTAACGAGCGCGAACCGCAGCGCGTCGGTGCCGAAGCGTTCGATCACGTCGAGCGGATTGCGCACGTTGCCCTTCGATTTGGACATCTTTTCGCCGTGCTCGTCGCGCAAGAGGCCGTGCAGGTAGACCGCGCTGAACGGCGCCTCGCCGGTGAACTCCAACCCGAACATGATCATCCGAGCGACCCAGAAAAAGATGATGTCGTAGCCGGTTTCGAGCACCGACGTCGGGTAGAAGTACCGCAGGTCCTCGGTGTCGCCGGGCCACCCGAAGGTGCTGAAGGGCCAGAGGCCGGAGCTGAACCAGGTATCGAGCACATCGGGATCCTGACGCAGCTCGGAGCACTGGCACTTTGGACAGCTCGTCGGCGTCTCGACGCTCGCGACCACCTCGCCGCAGCGGTCGCAGTACCAGACCGGGATGCGGTGGCCCCACCAGAGCTGTCGGGAGATCGGCCAATCGCGGATGTTTTCCATCCAGTTGTAATACACCCGCGCGAAGCGATCCGGGATGAATGTGATCCGCCCATCGCGCACCGCCTGGATTGCCGGTTCGGCCAGGGGCTTGATTCGGACGAACCATTGCTCGGAGATCATCGGCTCGACGATTTCGCCGCAGCGGCTGCAGTGCCCGACACTGTGAACGTGGTCCTCCACCCGGGCCAGCAATCCTTGCTGGTCGAGCTGCTCCACCACCGCCGCGCGCGCCGCGTTTCGGTCGAGGCCAGCGAACGGCCCGCCCTCGGCGTTGATCGTGCCGTTCAAATTCAAGATGTTGATCGACGGCAGGGCGTGGCGCTTCCCGATCTCGTAGTCGTTGGGATCGTGGGCCGGGGTTACCTTCACCGCGCCGGTGCCAAAGTCAGGATCGACCGCGGCGTCGGCGATGATCGGCAACACTCGTCCAATAAACGGGAGCATCACCCTCCGCCCGACCAGACCGAGGTAGCGGTCGTCGCCGGGATTCACCGCGACGGCCGTGTCGCCGAGCATCGTCTCGGGACGGGTCGTGGCCACCATGACATAATCAGGCTCGGTTTTCTTTTCGTCCGCCGCGATCAGCGGATAGCGAATGTCATACAGCCGGCCGGTGGTCTGCTCGTGGTCGACCTCGAGGTCGGAAAGGACGGTCGTACAGCGCGGGCACCAGTTGACGATGTAGTGACCGCGATAGATCAGGCCCTTTTCGAAGAGGCGAACGAACGCGACGCGCACGGCGCCGGAGAGCTGCTCGTCGAGCGTGAACCGCTCGCGCGTCCAGTCGACCGACGCGCCGAGCCGACGCAGCTGCATGTTGATGATGTTGCCGTACTTCTGCTTCCAGTCCCACACCCGGGCGACGAACCGCTCCCGGCCGAGGTCGAAGCGGGTCAGACCCTCGCGCGCGAGCATCGCCTCGACGACGTTCTGGGTGGCGATGCCGGCGTGGTCGGTTCCGGGAAGCCAGAGCGCTGGCTGGCCAGTCATTCGGTGCCAGCGGATCATCAGGTCCTGGAACGCGACGAACATCGCGTGACCGTAGTGCAGCTCGCCGGTCACGTTTGGCGGAGGGATGACGATCGTGAAGGGCTTCTGGCCCCAATCGATCCGGGGTGAAAATGCCCCTGACTGCTCCCAGCGCTGGTAGATCGTCTCCTCGACCAGACGTGGGTCGAAGGCTTTGGGCATCGCGGACCGGCCGGACCCGGCGTTATCTGACATAATAAAATGTGCTCCCACAACAAATCCCCTTCGTCTCAAGGACGAAGGGGACTCGTGGTACCACCTTGATTCGGTCGGGCCGGAGCCGCAAGGTCCGGACCAACCCTCGTTCGCGATAACGGGCGTACCCGGCGCTTCCTACCGGACCGTGGTCCAACGTCAGAAGCGCGGCTCCCGAGCGACCTTCGACGAGTGGAGGCGAAGGGGGCTTTCAGCCGATGATCCCCTCTCTCTGGCGCTCCGCGCTCGTCTACTCCTCTCGATCCTCGCCGCCGTGTTTCCAAAAGCTTGCCGCGGGCGCTTGTCATTGGCACCGGGCAGCCGCATGTGATATGATTCTACTCGTGTCCGTCAGGGGAGTCAAGCCGCGCGTCGCTTCCCGGGTCGGGCAAACGCGTCGGTTCGGGTCGATCGAGCGATTGGCGACTCGCCAGGCGCGTGAAGTAACGGGGAGGGGCTTGTTTGATTGAAGGCACTTGGACAACATCTGTTGATCGAGCTCTACGGTTGCGATCCGGGAGTTCTCGACGACCTGGAGCACGTTCAGCAGACATTGCTTCGTGCCGCGGATCTGGTCTCCGCATCGGTCATTCAGGTCGTTGCTCATAAGTTTCAACCCTGCGGGGTGACGGTCGTCGTCGCCATCGCGGAGTCCCACCTGTCGATCCACACCTGGCCGGAGTACGGCTACGCGGCGGTTGACGTGTTCACCTGCCGTCCCGAGCCACTGACCACCGATGTCCAGGATTTCTTGATCTCGAGCATGCGGGCGACCGATGCGACGAGTGTCGAGCTGAAACGTGGAGTGCTGGTGGGGCGGCTGGCCGGCGTGGTGGGCGCTGCTCGCTAAAGGGCAGCGCTCCGACCGCTAACCGAACATCCCGAACGGCGTTCCCTTGCCTTTTCCACCCGCCATCTGCCGCATCATCTTCTGCGCCTGACGAAACTGGTTGAGCAGTTGGTTGACGTCGGCGGGCTGGGTGCCACTGCCGCGAGCGATCCGTCGTCGGCGGCTTCCGTCGATGATCGTCGGATTCTGGCGCTCGGAGCGGGTCATCGAGCTGATGATCGCCTCGACTCGCTTGAGCTGGCGGTCGTCGAGCGCGTCGTTTGGTAGTTGCTTGACCGCGTTTCGGAATCCGGGGACCATCTCCAGAATCTGACTGAGCGGTCCCATCTTTTTGACCTGCTGCAACTGCGCCAGGAAATCGTCAAGGTTGAAGGTACCCGTCCGCAGCTTCTTCTCCATCCCGGCGGCCTGCTTCTGATCGAACGATTCCTGCGCCTTTTCGATCAGCGACAGGACGTCCCCCATGCCGAGG
>JBOGTX010000015.1:0-3253 GCA_050695695.1 Chloroflexota bacterium | reverse complement strand
CAGTCAGACCCTGGTCAGCGCTCGCGATCCGGAGCAGCAGGTACGCGCGGCCCTCGACGAGATCGTTCGACTACTTGACCTGGAGCGCGTTTTCCTCTTTCGTTGCCACGATTCAGACACTGGGCTTTTCCTGAAGGGCGGACGCGACTCCCGGGGAAACGACGCCTTGGAGCTCGAGGGATCCGTCCAGGCGGCGGTCGAGAGCGCTCGAATGGGTCGACCGCCCCGGACCACCGAGCGGGCGACCTCGAATGCCACCGCCTATTCCACGGGTAACGACATTCAGGATCGACCGACCGCGGTGGCCGCGCCCCTGTTTTTCGCGGACCGATTGGTGGGAGCGATCTATCTGGACGGTCGCCACGCCGGCTCCGTCTCTTCCGGAGATGATCTCGCGGTCGCGCTGGCAATCGGCGGTCAGGTCGCGATGGCCGTGGAGGCGGCCGAGACCTTCACTCAGAAGGCATCGCTCGAGCGCGAGAACATCAGCCTGGCCGACAAGCTTCACTTGCAGGTCGAGGGACTGGAAAAGTCCCGCCAGCAGATTACTGCCGCGGAGGAACGCCTGCGCCAGGAGATCGCCGAGCTGCTCCACAGTCGCGTCCAGACCCGCCTCTTGATGGCCTGGCACCGGCTGGGGCAATGCGCGGAGCTCGTGGTGGCCAATCCCGAACGAGCGGTTGCCCTCCTGGCGGAGGTGCGCGAAGACATCGATCAGATCCGGGAGCGGGAGATTCGCCAGGCGAGCCACCTCCTGCACCCGTCGATCATTCGCATCGGCTTGGTTCCGGCCACCCGCTCCCTGGTCGATCGCTTCGAAGACTTCTTCCGGATCTCCCTCCAGGTCGATCCTCAACTGGCCCAATTGGACGATCCCTACCGGAACCGAATCGCCGAGCCGGTGCGCCTTACCGCCTATCGCGTCCTGGAGGAGGCGTTCAACAACATCGATCGGCACGCGCGGGCCACTCTGGTCGAGGTCTCCCTGACGGTGGACGCCGAGCGGCGACTACGCGTCGTGGTACGTGACAATGGTCGAGGCTTCGACCCCGTTGACCTGCGGATGGGGTTGGGCCTGAATAGCATTGCCGGTCGCGTCGGCCAGTTTGGCGGGACCTGGGAGATCAACAGCGTCGTCGACGAGGGAACGACGTTGATCGTGTACCTGCCGCTGGTCGGCTCGAACCTGGCTCCCCCGACGTAGAGCTTGTTTCCTCAGCGCCCTGGCGAGAACGCCGCGATCTCCGTTCGGCTGAATCGGCTTTCGTTAAGATAGGTCAGCACCGCCTTCACCCGCGGGTGCAGCGCGCCGTGCCCCCGATCGACCTCCAGCTGCTGGTACAGCAGGTTGATCTGGTTTTCGACCGATTTCTCCGAGAGGGTGAGCTGCTGGGCGATCGCCGCGTTCGTGAACCCCTGGGCGATCAGGGCGAGGATCTCCTGTTGGCGGGGCGTCAGCCGCGAGAGCACACCGCCGACCCGGGGGCGCATACCGGTCGCCAGCCGAGGATCCAGCACCACCAGCCCCACGGTGGCACCTTCGATGGCGCGTTGCAGGGCGGTGACGTCGCTGACCGACTTCTTGAGCAGGTACGACCAACCGGGGATCACCTCCGCGGGAAGGGACGCGATGAACTGGGGGTCGCCGTGGTTGGAGAGCAGGACGATCCCCAGGTGCGGCCACCGCTGACGGAGCATCAGTCCGACCTGAACGCCATTCAAGGCCGAGCGAAGGTCGATGTCGAGGATGGCGACCCGGGCGTCAAGGTTCGCCATCGCCGCCAGCGCGGACGGTCCATCGGCGAAGGTTCCAACGACCTCCAACTGTGGGTGCTGCGATAAGGCGAGACGGAGCAAGTCACGATAGAGGCTTTCGTCCTCGACGATCACGACGTTGGTTTTTCCGTTCGCTTCCTCGACGGACACCGGATGCCCTCCACCGCTTGCTTCCAGACCGGATTCCTACTCTTCCGAGTATGTCGAGCCGGGACGCCGCCGCCAATGGCTAGATGGTCCCGCTCTCGCTGACCGAGAAGTACCAGCCCGACGTCTTCCGGGTGCTAGCCCCCGGCGTGTTCGGGAAACCCCCGGCGTGCCGTCGACAAACTCCCGAAGCAAAACGGGGGCCGGCACTCTACGGTTGCTCGCGCCCCCGGGCTAGACTGACTCTCGGCGTCGTGATCCAGCTCGATTCCAGCGGCGCGGGGGCATCGTGAAGCAGCAGTCGGCGGCTCAAGGCGGATTGCACAGTCGATTTCTGGATTCGCTGACTCCCACCGATCGAACGCGCGTCTTCGAGCTGAGCGAACAGGTCGCCGGCAAGCTTGAGCGCTGGGCTGCCCGCTATCCGGTGATCCGGGCGGTGCGCGTCCGTCCGTTGGCGCTTTCGATCGCCGCCGCGGCGCCCTTCAGTTCGGTGGAGGCACTCGTCTCGACCGGGAGGGTCAGTCTCTGGGTGTTCACGCTCGACGACCTCTTCGACGAAGAGTGCGAATCGACGGACGATCTTCTCCATCGCGCGGATGCCTACCGCGCGATCGCGGCCAATCAACTCACCCTCCATTCCGGGGATAGCCTGGCCAAGGCGCTGCGCGACGCGCGCGACGACCTGGCGCGCTATCCCCTCTTCTCTTCCCTTGAACGCGAATGGGTCGGCGCCCTGACGAAGACGATCGACGGCATGGTCCGCGAGCACCAGTGGCGGCAAGACGACCGTCACCAGCGCGCGGATCGCCTCCCTTCCTACGAGGCCTACCTCGCCAACGGCCGCTTCAGCATTGGCGGGCCGCCTCATGTCTGGTCGGCGGTGATCGCCACCAACGATCCTTCGACGCCCGACCACCTGGATCACCTGCGCGTGATGGAGCGCATTGCCTCGACCTGCATTCGGCTCGCGAACGATCTGCGAAGCGCGGACAAGGAAATTGCCGAGGAAAAAGTCAATTCCCTGGTGCTGCTGAGCCTCCCCACGCGGGAAGCGGGGCTCACCCGAGCGGAAGCGGCCGAGCGCCCGATGGCGCGCATTCGACGAGACGTTGCCCATGGCTTGAGCGAGCTCGACGATCTCCTGGCCCACGCTCCCACCCTGACCGGGCAGCCCGAAGCCGCGATCGCCGGGATCGCGCGTTTTGTCTGCGAGTTCTATACCCGGTACGACTACCACACGTTCGACATTCCACCACTGCCGCTGGCGAGCGCGTCGTCACGGAAAGGGATCTGAAAATGGGAATCGACGTCATGGCCCGGGCGCCCG
>JBOGTX010000014.1:0-2967 GCA_050695695.1 Chloroflexota bacterium | reverse complement strand
GGCCGCCGCGGGTGCCCGGTCAATGCTGCTCTTCGGGGGGTGTCATCGGCCGGGTGTCGTGTCGATGCCGCCTCCCACTGGATTCTCGCGAATGTATGTCTCCGCCCAGATACACGCCGAATGGTCCTGATGCTAGCGTACCCGGAGAGCGAGTGTCAACATCTCTACCACCGAAGAAAAGTGCTGCTTCGATGGGGAGTAACCAGTTTCTATACGAGCAGGCCAAGAAAAAGGCGCCCGCTTGGCGCGGCAGAGCAGCGCCGCCCTGAGTCACGGTCCTGTCCGGCGGGCTGCTTACCACAAAACACTTACAGAAACTGGTTACTCCCGCTTCGATAGTGCTGCGCCTCTTTGTGACTGCTCAGGGACCGCCGTGATTGCTGGTGAAACGGCCAAGGGCGGAGCCTATGCTGGCGATCATCGCGGGATGACCGGCAGGGTGACCTGGGAGGGATACTCCGAGCGATGAAAGACCGTCTGCTCGGCGATCCGCCACTCGGTGTCGGTCGCCGGGTCGCCCCCGGTGTTCAGGTTACGGTCGAACCGGGGAAAGTTGCTGCTGGCGATCTCGAGGCGGATCCGGTGGCCCGCCTTGAAGAGATTGCTGGTCTCCCAGATCGCGATCCGGTACGGATAGACTCGGCCCGGCTCGATCGGCGTTGGTCGTTCGAGCGAATCGCGAAAGCGCGCCCGGACGATCCCCTCGCTGAGGATGATCGCCAGGCCGTTCGGGTGAACGTCGACCAGGGTCGCGGTGAAGTCGGTATCGACGGCGCTCGACGCGGCGTAGAGCGTTACCTCGATCGGGCCGGTCACCTCGACCTCACGCTCGAGCGGTGGCGTCGAGTACACCAGCACGTCGTCACGGCGCTCGATCGCGCGGCGATCGCGGGGCCCGGTGTTGTCGATGAACATGCTCTGGCCACCCTGGGTGGGGACCGGATTGTCCGGATCGTCGGTGAAGCGGTCCGGCGGCTCGTCGCCGGGGGGAGTCCGGCTGAGCTCGCCGTCGCCGAAGCGCGAATTGGCCCGGCCCTGGCCGCGCAGGTAGTAGGGCGTGAACCGGGTGCGCGCCAGGGGCCACTCGGCTTCGTCGCGCCAGACGTTCTCGCCCATCACGAAGATCCGGAGCGCGCCCTGTCGGTCGATGCCGGTATCGAGGCCGCGCAGGCGCCGATCGTACCAGCGCAGGTGCTCGCCGGGAATGTCGACCTGGGCGACCGGCCCGAAGTCGAGATCCCCGAAAGGTGCCGCGCTGCCGAGCAGCGAGTGGGTCCACGGCCCGACCAGGAGCTTCGTCGTCGCGCGGGTCTCGGCCGACCGCGCCTGGCTTTTCCAGCCGGCGAACAGCTTGAACCCCTCGTGGACCAGATTATCGTACCAGCCGGTGATGAAGTAGGCCGGCACGTCGACCTCGCCGTACTTGTCGCGCAGGCTGTACGACTTCCAGTACTCGTCGAAGGTCGAGTGGCTGACGAAGAGGCGGTAGGCCGGGCAGTCGGCGACGTCGTCGAGCGCCGAGATCAGGGGAAGGCGGCGGTAGATCGAGTCGAGGTCGAGGAGCGGGTACGAGGTCGAGCGCATGGTCCGATTGCCGATCCGCGCGAAGTGGATCGCGTTCTGGAGCTGCAAGACGCCGTCGCAGTAGAGGTGACCGTAGTTGTCCTGCTGGTTGGCGATCGGCACGAGCGCCCTGGCGTAGGGGCTGCGCAGCGGCGCCGGCAGCACCTGGGTGAAGCCGAGGTAGGAGACGCCGAAGGTGCCGATCTGGCCATCGCACCAGGGTTGCTGGCCGAGCCACTGCTGGGTATCGTAGCCGTCGGCGGTCTCGCAGACGTAGGGATCCCAAACGCCATCGGAATCGTAGCGACCGCGGCAGTCCTGGATCAGCGCGGCGTACCCGTTTTGGGCGAAGCGGTACGCCCAATCGACGTAGCGCTGCTGCTGACTGTCGTAGATCGTTCGGCACAGGGCGGCCGGCCAGCGTCCCTCGCCCACTGGTCGGTACAGGTCCGCCGACAGCAACACGCCGTCGCGCATCGGGACGTTCAGATCGAGCTGGATCTGGACCTGGTGATCGGGCATGCTTGTCCTCCATTTTCCTCATGGCGACGACGAGGGTATTATATCGGGGTCCAGTCTACACGCCGGAGCGCGACCGGTGGAACCATCATTTTGTAACATTGACAGCCGATCCGGCGGACCGTAACGTGAATGCACCGCGAGGGCGCGAAGGGAGGACGTCTGGACCACGAATGGCACGAAAAGCCACGAAAGGCGCGAATCGCGAGTGACGGGCGCCCTCTCGCCTTTTCGCGCATTTTCGCGGCGTTTCGCGCTTTTCGTGGTCCAGACATCCTTCGTGGTCCAAACCTCCTTCGCCATAAACACTCCCTCGGCACCCGAACTTCGCAATGCGTCACGGAGATTCAAAGGATGACGAACCGCCGATGATGAATGGATCTCCTCCAGGCAACGATCTTCACTACCGGGTCGGCGTCGACATCGGGGGGACGTTCACCGATATCGTGCTGCTCGGGAGCGACGGCTCGGTCGCGACGACGAAGCTTTCGTCGACCACCGACGATTACGGCCGGGGGATCGTGGCCGGGCTGGCCGAGCTGATCGAGGCGCGAGGTCTGCCACCGGAGGCGATCGTCGAGGTCATCCACGGTACGACGGTCGCGACCAACGCGATTCTCGAGGGCAAAGGGGCGCGCACCGCGCTGATCACGACCGAGGGGTTTCGCGACGTCCTCGAATTCCGGCGCATCCGCATCCCCCAGCTCTACAACCTGCTCTACGAAAAGCCGCCGCCGCTGGTCCCGCGCCGCTGGCGCTTCGAGGTGAAGGAGCGGATCGGACCCCGGGGCGAGGTGTGGGAGGCGCTCGATCGAACGTCAGTCGGTGCCGCGGTCGAGCGGATCCGCGCCGCCGAGGTCGAGGCGGTCACGATCGCTCTCCTGC
>JBOGTX010000013.1:0-4042 GCA_050695695.1 Chloroflexota bacterium | reverse complement strand
CTCTCACCGTGGCTTGAGATCTCCGGCACGCCTTTTGCTTCTCCGCTCTGGCTATGTTCACCTACGCGATTGCCAACGCTTTTCGCCGCTGGGGCATCTCGCTCCTCGCGATCGTCGGCATCGGCCTCGGAACGATGCTGATGACGGTGCTGATGAGCTTGAACGCCGGCATCCACACTCGACTGGCCGGAACCAGCCACCTGGCCGGCGAGATCGTCGTCGCGCCCGCCGACGCGCCGCTCGGCGGCATGCTCGCCGGTGGCTCGCCGCTGCCCCTCTCGGACGCCCAGACGATCGGGACGATTCCCCACGTCGTCGTGGTCGCGCCCCGAGTGGTCGCGTCGATCCCGACCACCTCGTTGCCAAGCGCGGTCGCATCTGGCGTGACGCTGATCGGCGTCGACATCGGGGATCCGAACAGCCCGGCGGTCACGCCTCCGGGCGACCTGCTCGAAGGACGCGGCGTGCGTCAGCCTCGCGAGATCGTCGTCGGCGCGCAGGTGAACGCGATGCTCCGTCAGTTGGGGCAGAGCGAGCTCCATCCCGGCAGCACCGTGAAGATCTACCAGTTGAACACCCACATGGAAGAAGACTTGACCGTGGTGGGCGTGTTCGAGACCCACGACGCGCTCACCGACGGCGTGATCTACGGCGACGTCCAGTCGGCCCGCGACCTGCTGGGGCTGGACGGCGACAAGGTCTCGTCGCTCGACGTCGAGGTGGATGACGCGAACAACGCCAGCGCCGTCGCCGGCGCGATCGCCGACCAGCTTCAGGGCGCCCAGCCGTCGATTCAAACCTCGCTGCCGGGCCGCGGCCTCGCCGAGCTGAGCGGCGCGATGGGCCTGCTCGACCAGTTCCTGCTCGCTGGCTCGGTCGTCGCGGCGATCGCTGGCGGCATGTCGGTCTTCATCATCATGATGATGTCGGTGACCGAGCGACTGCGCGAGTTCGGCGTGCTCAAGGCGGCGGGCTGGTCGAACCGCAACCTGATCGTCGCCGTCCTGATCGAGTCGCTCACCCTCTCGATCTTTGGCGCGGATGCCGGCTTCGCGCTCGGCGCGCTCGCGGTTGGCCTGCTGCGCCGGGTGATCGGAACCGACGTCGTCGTGATCACTCCCCTCTTAATCGGCGAGGTTGCCGCGTTCACCCTGATCGTCGGGTGCATTGGCGGCTTTTTCCCGGCCCTCCGCGCCGCGCGCAGCCGACCGATCGAGATGCTCCGCGGAGGCTACTGATGGCTGATCTCTCGGTGGACGTCCGTCGCCTCATTCGCATCTACGGGCGCGGTCGAACGGCGGTCAAGGCGCTCGACGAGATCGATTTGGCGGTGGAGCGGGGAGGCTTCGTCGCGATCATGGGGCCCTCGGGTTCCGGGAAATCGACCCTGCTGAACATCATCGGCGGATTGGACCGACCGACGGCCGGCGAGGTCTACGTCGGCGACGTCGAGGTCACCGCGCAGGACGAGTCCCAGATGTACCTGATCCGGCGGCAAAAGATCGGCTTCGTGTTCCAGGCGTTTCACCTGTCGCCCTTGCTCAACGCGCTGGACAACGTCTTGCTGCCGGCGCTTCCCCTGGGGATCGACCGGGCGCGGCGAGACCGGGCGACGATGTTGTTGGAACGGGTGGGCATGGGCGCGCGGCTCAAGCGACGGCCGGCCGAGCTGTCCGCTGGCGAGCAGCAGCGGGTGGCGCTGGCCCGCGCCCTGGTGATGAACCCGGACCTGGTCCTGGCCGACGAGCCGACCGGCAATCTCGACAGTCGGACCGGCGCCGAGGTGATTCACCTGATCGAAGAGATCAACCGCGAGCTCAAAAAGTCGTTCCTGCTGGTCACCCACGATCCCCGGATCGCCCGCCGCTGCGACCGGATCGTCTACCTGCGCGACGGCCGCCTCTGCACCGCCGACGAAGCCGGCCTGGGCGAGGTGCCGTAAGGCAGATTTTGGGATCAATTGAACCCTGGAGTTGACACGTTTTCGTGGACATCTGAAGGTTGGGGAGATCTCCCGAATACGGACTCCACGTGGGCAAGAGCCAGCCTCCGTACCCCGCGGAGTTTCGTGCCGAGGCGGTGCGCCGGGCGCGGTCGGGGCAGCAGCCGGTGGCACAGATCGCGCGTGACCTGGGCGTCTCCGCCGAGGCCGTGCGCCCCTGGGTCAAGCAAAAGGACCTCGACGAGGGCAAGCGGAGCGACGGGCTCACCAGCGCCGAGCGCGAGGAGTTGGGTCGGTTGCGTCGCGAGAACCGGATCCCGCGCGAGGAGCGAGAGATCCTAAAAAGCCGCGGCCTTCTTCGCGACGGAGAGCGCGGCCGGGAGGCCGGCGGCGTCCCCTCGATCGGCGCGGTCGGCGACCGCGGCGGCAACGCGCGCGCCGAGTGCTTCTTCGCCTCCCTCGAGACCGAGGTGATCGCCACGAGCCGCTGGCGTACCCTCTCCGAGGCCCGCTCGGCGGTGTTCGCCTTCATCGAGACGTTCTCCAACCCGCGCCGTCGTCACGCCGCCCTCGGCTATTTCAGCCCGGTCGCGTTCGATCGGAGTCGCGGGCCGACCTGCTCCGCGGTTGCAAGCGACGTGGTCGCCGACACGAAAGAGCAGCGGTGCTGGTGGCACAAGTCGGCAACGTCCTCGCCGCGCTCCCCAAGTCGGCGCACAAGGACGCCAAGGCCGCGCTGGCGGAGATCTACAACGCCGAAGACCGCGACCACGCCGAGCAGGCCGCGAAGGCGTTCGCCGCGGCCTACGGCGCGAAGTGGCCCAAAGCGGTCGCGAAGATCACCGACGACCTCGACGTGCTGCTCGCTTTCTGCGACTTCCCCGGTGAGCACTGGATCCACCGGCGCACCACCAACCCGATCGAGTCGACCTTCGCAACCGTCCTGCTACGGCAGCGGGTCACCAAGGGACCCGGCTCGAGGGCCGCCGGGATCGCTCGGGGCGTGCGGCAATTCCCCTGATCGTCATCTGCCAGTGTGCGATGGCGCGGCGGGTAGTTGCACCGTGACGCGGAGCCCCCCAGCGGCCCGGGGGGTGAGGGTGAGGGTTCCGTCGTGTGCTTGGGTGATGCTTTTGACGATTGCCAGGCCGAGGCCGACCCCTGTGTGGTCGGTGCGGATGCGTTCGGTGCCGCGAACAAACGGCTCGACCAGCGTGGAAACTACCTGTGGGGTGAGCTTCTCGCCGGTGTTCTCGACCGTGAGCACCACACTCTTGGGGTGAACGCTGGTCGTGACCCACACGCTGCCCTGTTCAGGCAGATTGTGGACGATCGCGTTGTGCACCAGGTTCGTCGTCAACTGCAGCAGGAGCGCGGGTGAGCCGATGGTGGGGGTCATGTCGCCGGAGGTCTCGATGGTGACGCCATGCTTTTCTGTGAGAGGGATGAGCGTTTCCGTGGCTTCTTCCGCGATGAGGGACAGGTCGACGTGTTCTCGGGTGAAGGACCGCTGGTCGGCGCGGCTGAGCAGGAGCAATGCTTCAGTGAGGTCGATCGCTCGGGTGTTGACGGCGTGGAGGCGGTCGACGAGCTTGCCGGTGTCGCGGTTCGGATCGTTGCGGGCAACGTCGAGAAGTGTCTGCGTGATCGCCAGCGGGGTGCGCAGTTCGTGGGAGGCGTTGGCTGCGAATCTCTCCTGTTCGGCGACGTGGGCTTCGAGCCGCGCGAGCATGGTGTCGAAGGCGTCGGCGAGCTCGCGGAACTCATCTCGGCGGCCCGTTAGCCGGATTCGGTGGGAGAGGGATCCGTTCGCGGCCAGGCGTGTGGCGTCCGTGATGCGAGTCAGCGGGGCGAGCATCCGGCCGGCGAGAATCCACCCTCCCAGGAGTCCAAACACCAGCAGGAATGCCAGCACGATGGCCGCGGCCGGAGCGAAAGCGCCCCAGAGGAGGCGCAGAGCCACCAGGGCGTCGCCCCGAATCATGAGGCGGTTCGGCGCTACGCCACCGGCGTTGAGGATCCCGGCGTTAGGCTCATAACGCACGAGGAACACCCACAGGGCCGCGACCGTCAAGGCACCCGCGAGCATGAGGATGCCGG
>JBOGTX010000012.1:0-4903 GCA_050695695.1 Chloroflexota bacterium | reverse complement strand
GCGATTAATCGATCTATCCGGTCAACTGGGAATTCGGGAAGCCGTTCACTTCCTCGATGACGTGGCGGACGACGACCTTTCATCGCTGTATAACCTTGCCGACGTCGCCGTCATGCCGTCG
The DNA here is from genome assembly GCA_050695695.1 of Chloroflexota bacterium. GTDB lineage: Bacteria > Chloroflexota > UBA6077 > FW602-bin22 > CADDYW01 > JAJPKB01. The sequence continues at coordinate 4,782 of JBOGTX010000012.1, read as the reverse complement.
CTTTACGAAGGATTCGGGCTGCCAGCGTTGGAGGCCATGGCCTGCGGCCGGCCGCTCGTCTACGCCCGCGCCGGCGCGTTGCCGGAGGTCGTGGGCGAGGCCGGGGTCCCGGTCGCCCCCAGCCAGCCAGGCGCGCTGGCGCGCGCGCTCGTCGGACTCTTGGAGGATCCCGACCACCGTCGCGCCCTGAGTCATGCGGGCCGAGCCCGCGCCGCCGCGTTCACCTGGGAACGCACCGTGCGGGAGACGATCTCGGCCTACGCGCGGGTCGGCCTCAAGCCATTCCAATGGGCCAGGTGACGCGTTTTGACCGAGTCTCGGCTCGATGGTACGATCGCCACAACCCTCGTGGCTCCCGTCCCGTTCCGACAGTAAGTTTGGACGGTGCGTGGATCCTGCTTCGCGGAACGTTGAAGAAGACGCCAGCGGTCATGCGTGAGCAAAATTGGTCGGCCGTGGATTGGCAGGTGGCCCCGCGCTGTTGAATGACCCGACGAGCAACCGTACACTGGATTTCGAGCCACGGCGCACGGCGGAGGTCGCCCGATCTCCGGCGCCGGGCGAAAGGTGAAGCAGAGTGCGCCGACTCATCAGCGGTCCGGATCCGAACGTTATCGGGCGCCGAATGGGACCGGAATTCGTGCTGATCCACCTTCAGACGGACCGGGTTTACGCGCTGAACCGAACCGGGGCGCGCTGCTGGGAGCTTCTTGGAGAGCTGCGCGATCGCGAGCAGATCCTCGCGCGCCTGGCGCGCGAGTTCGGGGTGCGCGCCGCGATGCTGGCTGACGAGTTGGACCTTCTCTTCGCCTCGCTGGTCCGCGAACGTCTCGTGGTCGCCGGAGTCGGGCGCTCGTTGGCGTGCGAACCTTCGGCCGTGTCCGTCGGCGAGACGGACCGTGGATCGAGAGATGCGTGGGAGCCGATGGATCTCCGTTATCTGGGCAACATCAACGAGTTCGTCCAGGCCGGTGGCGACAAGTCACGGCACCGTCCGCACCGACACCATGGCTGGTAGCGCTCGGAATGATCTCCGGCGGCATTGGTCGATGCCGCGACTCGAGATCGCCGATCCGCGACCGACGACGGCCTGGCTGGCCGAGAGCGCCAGGTGGGGCCAACCATGGCGCGATCCAGATGGGAATCCATCGGCGTATACGTTCCGCCACGCTGGGGAATGCTGGATCGAGGTCCCCGGCTGCGCGCGCTTTCGTTTCGGCAATGGGAACACCGTCTTCGCCTTCCCCGAGCGCGATGCCGGAGTCGCGGCGGTTCGGGACGTCTATCTTCGCAACGTGCTGCCGGTTGCCCTGCAAGTGCTGGGGATCGAGGTTCTCCACGCGAGCGCCGTGCATTTTCCCGGTGGAGTCGTCGTGTTTTGCGCCGAGTCGGAGGCTGGCAAGTCGACCATCGCCTACGGCCTGAGTCGGCGTGGCTATCCGATCTGGGGCGACGACGCGGTCGCTTTCGATGGGGCTCGATCACGCCCTCGGGCGATCGCGCTCCCCTTCGAGGTCCGGCTCCGCCCCGCCGCCGCGGCGCTTTTCGGGCTGACACCGGCTCAGAACGGCGAAGGTACGTTCCGGAACCGGTCCATTGACCAGGCGCGAAGCTCGGGAGAGGTCACGGGCTTGAACCCGGACCCGGGGCTGCGCACCCCGATCACCCACGCGCGGGTCGCCGCGGTCTGCGTGCTCGATCGGCGGAATCACGCCGTGAGCGGGCAACCAGTCCAGATCGCGCGCCTCACGCCCACCCGGGCATTTACCGCCCTGCTTCCCCATGCGTACTGTTTCAGTCTTCAGGACTCCGAGCACAAGCGACGCATGCTGCGGCAGTACCTGGACCTGACCGCGCGGGTCGCGGTCTTCGACGTTCGCCTGCGAACCGGGCTGGATAACCTTACGGCGATCCTCGACGAAATCGTCGAGTTGGTGGCGGGTTTGACGTGCCCGGCCTAGGGCGATTTCGGTCGACGGTGCCGAAGCTGCCGCCCTGGTATCTGGTGGCGCGGGGGCTTGTCCCTCGCTCTGGACAACGCGGCGAGCGGGGGACAAGCCCTCGCGCTACTGGATGGACGAACGCCTGCCCAGGTGATCCCGAATCTACCGTCGAACCGCGACCGGGTGATCCATCCCTGGTCATCCTGGCCGGGCTGGTTTCGGGGCGGCGATCACCGCTAGGAATACCGGCGGATCGGTGGCCGGCGCTCATCGAGCTGGCGCTCGATCACGGACTCGGCCCAATGCTCTGGTGGGTGATCGGGAACTCCGGAATCGACCCGGGCAGCGACCCGGCCTGGATGCCGTTGGTCCAATCTATCCGAGAAGCAACCATCCACTCGTTGCTGCTCGAACGCGCCCGGCGACAGATCGCTGACGTCCTCGCCGCCGCTGGCCTTCCCGTGGTGTGGCTCAAGGGAGCCGCCCTCGCCCATACCGTCTATCCCCAGCCGACGCTGCGCCCAATGCTCGATCTGGACCTCCTGGTGCCGTTCGCGCCGCGCCTCGCCGCCCTGGCCAGGCTCGAGTCGCTCGGCTTTCGCCGCTGGGGCGCCTACTCTTTCGACGCGGCGCCGGCGTTGCTCCATCACTTCACCTATCACTATAGCCTGCGGGGCGGACCGAGCGATCGGGTCGCCGTCGAGTTGCACTTTCACCTGCTCGACAAGATTCGGGCGAAGCCGCTCCTCTCGCCCGCGCAGCTCCGCTGGTTCTGGACGCAGACGCGACCGGTGACCGACGATCGCCTCTCTTTTCTGGCTCTGAAACCGGAGGCTCACCTGCTTTACCTTTGTGCGCACACCCTCCTGCAGCACGGTGAGGCCGACCTCCGGTTGCTCCGTTACTTCGATCTTCACCAGTTGATCACCCACGCGGGCTTGGAGACCCGATTGAGCGGGGATCGCGGCGCGGCCCCATCTCAATTCGTGATGGCGGCCGCGTCGCCGCTGGATTGGCGTCTGGTGGTCGATCGAGCCGTCGCCCTGGGCTGGGCCGACGCCGTCGCGCGTGCCCTGTCCTCGGCTGTCGCCTGGTTCGATACCGCGGTCCCGCCGTGGGTCTTGCCTGAGCTGAGGGAGCGGTGCCCGCCAGGCGAGGACGCCTCCGTCGTGGCCGAGCGCCAGGCGAGCGCAAACCGCTGGGACGAGTTGCGCGCCGCGCTGGCCACGATGAGCGCCGGCGATCGGCTACGCGCCTTGCGCGCTCTCGCCTTTCCATCCGCGGCCCACCTGCGTCATCGCTACTCGGTCGCCCCGAACGTCCCGGCCTGGCCGCGCTACCCATGGCTCTGGCTCGACCAGGGGCGCGAAATCGTCGACTGGCTGCGCCGTTCCCGGCGGACCGCGTTCTAGTTATTTTGCTCTATAGCTCGATCGCGTGTTCCGAGAGGATGTCCTCGTTGAGCGACAGCCCGAGGCCCGGCCGCTCCACGAGAACCAGGCAGCCGTCCCTGATCTGCTCGGCCCCGTTCACGAGGTCGAGGCGCCAGGGAACTTCGCCCCAGGCGTACTCCAAGGTGAGGAAGTTCGGCAACGTCGCGCAGAGGTGGCCCGCCGCGATTGCCGCGACCGGGCCGGCCGGACTGTGGGGCGACACCGCGATACCGTAGGTCTCGGCGAACGCGGCGACTTTCTTCCCTTCGAGCAATCCACCGGTGTGCTTGACGTCGAACATGGCCACGTCGAGCGCTCCAGACTCGAAGTGCCGGCGGTAGGCGGCTCGGCCCAGCAGCTCCTCGCCGGCGGCGAGCCGCGTGGTCAGGCCAGCCTTTACCTGGAGCAGCGGGCCGGGGTCCCACGGCGGGACCGGCGCCTCGAGCCAGTAGAGACGGAACGCGGCGAGCTCGCGCGCGACCCGCTGGGCGGTCGGAACGTCGAATCGATTGTGGCAATCGACCGATAGCTCGATCGCGTCGCCGATCGCCTCGCGGATCCGTCGGACGCGCTCCAGCCCCCGATCCAGCGCCCGTCGCCCCTCCGGGTCGTCGAGCGTCTTCCAGGACACGTTGTCGAACGGGGCGCACTTGACGGCGCGAAATCCCGCTTCGACCGCCTGATGAGCGCACTCTGCGTAGGCGACCGGATCGCGGTTCGCCGCCGCGCGGTTCACGTTGGCGTAAAGGGCGAGCCTCGGGGCGCAGCGTCCGCCCAGTAACTGATAGACCGGAACGCCGGCGGCCTGGCCGGCGACGTCCCAGAGCGCCTGCTCGATCGCGCTGAACGCGGTCCAAACCACCTTGCCCGCGTTGGGTCGGGCGAGCTCGGCGAAGAGCGCCTCGATCTCCGAGGTTTCGCGTCCGATCAGACGCGGGCGCAATCGAGCAATCGTCGCCGCCAGCGCGGGGTCGTCGGTCGAGTGGCTGGCCTCACCGGTTCCCACCAGACCCCGGTCGGTCTCGACCTGAACGAAGACCCAGTTTCCCCGATGGTTGACGTGGACGGCGCGGAGGCGGACATCGGCGATTCTCATGGTTACCCCTCTTTCAGCCCGGTCAGGGTTACTCCCTGGACGAACGACTTCTGTGCCAGGAAGAAGACGACGACGATCGGCAAAACGGTGATGACCGCGGCAGCCATCATCAGGTTGACCTCAGTGAAGTTCTCCTGGCGAAAGAGCGCGAGTCCGACCGCGGCCACCTGCTTCTCGGTCGAGTTCAGGTAGATCAACGGACCGATCAAGTCGTTCCACCGGGCGATGAACGAGAACGCGGCAACCGCGACGATGATCGGCATGGACAGGGGTACGATGATGCGATGGAAGATGCCGATTCGGCTGGTGC
>JBOGTX010000011.1:0-5880 GCA_050695695.1 Chloroflexota bacterium | reverse complement strand
CGCCAACGCGGACCCGCCGGCGCTCGCGTTGCGCGCGACGCCGGCCGACCCGGGGAGCTCGGCCACGTCGAGCGCCTTGATCGCCATCTTCGAGGGAAAGGACCCTGAGGAGGGAGCCGCGGCGCTGGCTTCACTCGATGACGGTAGCCCCCCGGGGCTGGTGAGTCGGCTGCGGGATCTCCCCGGCGAGCAGCTGCCGGAGTTTCTCAGCCGCTTAGGGCGCGACAATCCCGACTACCGGGGCTTCGTGGAGTGGCTCGCGCCCCAGGGCGCCTGGCTGGACGCGACGCTCGCGGAGCTGCGCCGGCTTCCGGCCGCGCGCGGGCCGGGATGAGCGTCGCCCGGGCCGCCAACGCTGAGACCCTGGCACCGGGGGCGTACCTGATCGTCGTCCGCTTCGACGCGCCGCCGCGGGCCGACGACGTCGCGGCGGTGGAGCGGAGTGTCGCCCGGCTGGGCCTGCGGACGACCGACCCCCCGGGCGTGCACGGTCGTCTTGTCCTGGTCGCCGCGCACCTGGCCCGGTCGCTGCCCGCCGACGTGCTGGGCGCGGTCCTGTCCGACGAGTGCGCGGGGCGCCCGGTGGGCGTGGCGGTCTACGACGGCCACGCGCTGCTCACCCGGCTCGTCACGCTGGGCCTCGCCTGGGCCCTCCTGCGGTTCGCTCCATGAGAAGCCAGCCGGTTCCCTGTGACCTGTGCGGCGAGCGATCCCCGGATCCGGTCACGATCTGCCGCGGCTGCATCCGGGACCTCGGGCTCGATCGCTTCGACCAGGACGACGCGCGGCGCGCGACCCCAATGCGATCCCCCTTCCTGACCGTGGCCGAGGCGGCCCGGCTGCTCAACACGTCCCCCCGGACCGTGCGCGGCCTGATTACCGCGAAGCGACTCGTCGCGGTGGACCTGGCCGGCTCGGCGAGCCCGAACGGCCACCGCTACCGGATCCCCCGCAAGGCGCTGCGCCGCCTGGTGGCCCGCGACACTGCCGGCGACTGAGGACGACTCCCGCCGACTCCCCTGGCATTCCGGTCCCGGTTGCCCGATCCTGGAAGCACATCTCATGAGGAGGGTGGATCGTGTTCGTACTCAAGCACCCCAAGCTCTCGGACATGGACGTCGACGACCCGTACTTTGATCCCGACAAGATCAAGCGGCTTCGGATCAATCCGAGCGAGACCTACGACGTGAAGAAAGCCGCCCGGCTCCTCGGGACCGACGAGGACACGTTGCGCCAAGCGCTCGACGCCGGCGTCATTCGGCGAGGAGCCTTCGAGTCGGCGGACGCGATTCGCGGCGACCGGCTCAAGCGGTTCGTCGACGAGCTGGAGCCGGTCGAGCTCGAGGTGCGCGAGGTGGACACCGACCGAGACGACGACGTCCACGCCGCGCCCGCCGTTCGCCCGGCGCCGTCCGGTGTCCGAAAGGGCGCGCCCGCGACGAAGACGAAGCCTGTCCGCGCCGTGGTGAGCGCCGAGCCGCCAGACGACGATACCGCCGACGTCGTCATCGCCGATTGCCCGAACTGTGGCCACCCGCTGGCAATCACTGGCGACGTTCTCAGCGCCCGGTGCCCAAGCTGCCACGTCAAGCTGGCGATCTCCGAGCCCCTGGCGGCGGACGACGACTCTGCGGACGAAGACCAGGACGAGGATGCCGAGTCGCCATCCCCGCGCGAACGCAAGGTGACGCCGGCCATGAGGAACCCACGATCCAAGAAGAGTCAGGGATTCCTTGGGATCTTCTGATGAGACCCGCTGTTGAGACCCGCCGTCCGCCGCGCCTGCACTTGGCGAGGATGATAGCAGATCCCTGCCACCGGGCCGGGCCTCATCCCGCCGCGAACACGTGAGGTGATGGGATGGTACGACAACCCCGTCGGAGCAACCCGGACGCCACCGGCGATATCCTGCTGCTCCTGGCCGTCGTCGCCGTGGCTGCGGTCGGCTATGAAGTCGTGAAGTCTGACCTGGCGGGCACCCTCGGCCAGCCCGGCAGCCCGAACCCGGCGAGCTCGGCCGGTAACGCGCTGGGGACCGCAGCGGGCAGCTTCGCAACCGGCGCGGTGACCGGCGCGGCGAATTCGATCCTCCTGCAAGGTCAGGATATCTGCTCGCTGATTCAGGGATGGCGGGCTCTCGGCTCGCCGACGTTCAGCCTCTTGTACGGTTTCCCCCTGCTCCCCAACATTCATTTCGGCGGGGGCGATCCGAATAGCTGGGCGAATTTCCGTCAGTATCTCTCGTCGTCGGGATTCGTGGACCCCGGCCCGTATCCGCCCGCGGGCTGCTGGTGATTGAATGATGAAACGCTTGATTCTGGCGGCCACCGAGCCACACCGCACGAATCCCGGGCCGGCCCGCGTTGTCCTGACTCACCCGGCGAGCTACCTGGGACGACGAACCCGCTATCTTGAGCTCCACGTCCCCGGCGAGCGCGCGGCGGTTCACCGGATCCCGCTCGCGGGCGACGATCCCGGCGCGCTGGCACGAGCCACCGCGCGCCTGCGCGAAGAAGCGTCTGACCGGGGATACACGCTCCGCAACCCTGATTTCTTCGTGGCCGGGGGTGTGATCCATCCGATTGCCCATTCGCCGGGCTATTCCGAGAAGCACGAGCGGCAGCTTGCCTTGCTCCGGGAAGAGACCGGCCAGACCGCCCAGGAACAACAGGAAGGGCGGCAGTTCGACAAGGAGATTGAACGCGCCGAACGCGCGCAAGAGCAAGCGCGCGTCGAGGCACCGCTCGCCGACCGGCTCGACCAACTACAGACCGACGCGGACTATCTCCGGGAGAAGCTGAAGAGCGAGCCGGCGAACCGGTTTGCCGAGCTGGTCTCCGATCGGGGCCGAGCCCGCGCCGAGAGCGGCCTGATCCCCTTCGAGACGGCCCGCCGGTATCTGCCCAAGTCCCCCGAGCGCTACACCACGGCGCTGGTCAAGCGCGACGGCAAGAAGTATCTCCGCTGGGAGTACACCTTAGACGAGATCGCCAACGATCAAGGCTACCCGAGCGGCGACGCCTTCCGGGCCGCGATCGAGCAAGCCCGCAAGGACCGGCGCAAGCTCGCCAGTCTCAACGCCGAGATACGCGCGGTGAAGGCTGACCTTCGGCGCGCGCACCACAAGCGGAACCCCGAGCCCACCGGCCTCCTCGGCTGGCTCCGGTGCGTTCTCGGCCTGGACGACGACGACGAGACCGACGAGGCGCCCCCCGCGCGAGAACCGCGCCGGCGCCGGTGAGTGACCGGCCCGCCCACCACGAAGCCGCGCACGCCGTCCTAGCCTGGTTGTGCGGCCATCCGGTCACCGTGACGATTGACCCGACCGACCCGGCGATCCGCGGCACCGGCGCACGCGGGCACTGTGAGATTCTGAACCCGGATTGCTCCCTGGAAGATCGGCTACTCGTGGCTCTCGGCCCGTTCGCCCGAGGCGAGGACGTAACGGCCTGCTGGTCTGACATTCTCGACGCCGTTGACCTCGCCCGCACGCTCAGACCGGAGGATCCGGCGGCGGAGCTGAACAGCTACCACGTCGGCGCGGTCAACCTGCTCGCCTTGCCCCGGATTGCCGGCGCGGTGGACGCTCTCGCCCGGTCCCTGAGCCGACGGAAGACGCTCGACGCGAACCAGGCACACCGGGTGATCGCACGGGCGATGAGTCGACGAAGCCGGCGGAAAGCGAGCGAGAGAACGGGCGAAGACGGCAAGAATTGCCATCCGATAGCAGACGGTAGACCGGGCGAAACGAGCCCAAAACACGCAAGACAAGAACCATTTTCTTGTGACGAATCGAGGACGGCATGAACGCTCTGGTTCCGGTCTCGATCGACGACGACGGCGCTCGCGGGCTGATCCCGGCCCAGGCGGCCACCGATGCCCAGCTCATCGCGTTGTGGCTCCACGGCCGGCCGGTGACGACTCAGCGGATTTATCGACGGGAAGCCGCCAGCTTCTTCGCCCTGGTCCGCAAGCCCCTTCAGCTCGTCGCGCTGGCCGATTTGCACGCGTTCGACGACAGCCGGTCCCATCTGGCGCCGGCGACGCGCGCCCTCAGTGTCAGCGCGATTCGGAGTCTGATGGGCTTCGCGCTGCGGATTGGCTATCTCCGGTTCAACGTCTCGCAGGTGATCCGCGTGACGTCGGTCAAGGACACCTTGGCCGAGCGCATCCTGCCCGAGGGGGACGTCCAAGCGATGATCTTCCTCGAGACCGACCCGCGCAACCGGATCTTGCTCCGCCTGGTCTACGCGGCCGGTCTTCGGGTGAGCGAAGCATGCGGCTTACGCTGGCGTGACGTGCAGGCGCGGGGTGATGCCGGGCAAGTCACCATCTTCGGCAAGGGAGATAAGACCCGACACGTTCTGCTCTCGTCGGCAACCTGGCACGAGCTAGCCCGGTGGAGGAACGGGGCGAGTCTCGACGACTGGGTGTTCCCCTCCCGCCGCGGCTCTGGCCCACTGAACTCGGCGACGGTCTGGCGCATCGTGCGCAAGGCGGCTGAGCGGGCCGGCGTGCTGCTCCCGGTCTCGCCCCACTGGCTACGCCACGCCCACGCCAGCCACGCCCTGGACCGGGGCGCGCCGGTGCACCTGGTGCAGCAGACCCTTGGACACGCGACGGTGGCGACGACCGGGCGCTACCTCCACGCGCGGCCCAACGATTCCAGCGCGCGGTATCTGTCAGTATGAAGAGAAAAAAGTGAGGGAATCCATGCGACACGAACAAACCGGGATGCGCGGCTCAGCTCTGCATGAGCATCTTGTCGACTTGGCCCGCTTTGACCTGCACACACGATTACGTCAGCGTGGGTATTTGTGGGCCGCAAGCCAAAGTCCGGAGCTGATCCCCGAGCAGTTTGGCCCGAGACAGTACGCCGACGCCATCCTTTGGTCGGAGATGGCCCGGCCGGACGGTGAGCCGACAACGACGAGCGAGCCCGTCTATCCGCCGATTGTCGTCGAGGTAGGCGAATTCAACCCCGAGAAGTGGCCGACGTGGCTTCCGGTTCTTCACGTCGCGTTCAACGGTCGGGTGAGTCTGGTTAACCCGACCGGCCGAAAGTTCGAGGAAATCGTCCGCGAGGAAATGCTCGCCCTGTGTGCGGAACGCTGACACCGCGCGCTATGCCCGCGTGGTGGACATGGCCAAGAATAACCCGGCGCTCGCGGTGCCGGTAAATCTGTAGACGCCGCCGGGCACCATCCGGTCTCCGGCCTTACGCGTACCACATCAAGTTGTATTGCTGCTGGGCTGTAACGGAGTCCAGATGCGCCCTCAGGCGTCGAACCAATTCGCCGATAGGGGGATGACCGTGAACGACAATGATGCCGAAATGCATCTCGTGTCGCGCCTTCCACTCTTGATCGATGACGACGTAATCGGCAACGTTGTGGACCACGATCGCCCAACCCTGAGTTTTGGCGTATTCGAGCTGCTCCTCGTCACTCAAGCGCCGGTTGTGGTTGCCTTTTTCCCGGCAGCTCGCAGCATCGTATCCGTGGAGGCGGAGCTGGGGTGCTAAATCTTTGTGGACGTCTTCGTCGGTGTAGACTTTGACGCCCAGGCCCGCCATCAGACGCCGTGAACCTTCAGCAGCGCTTGTCGGTGCCGCTCGACATGGCCCTCGATTTCAGCCCTATGGTCTCGGTAATAATCCATCGCCGCTTCGATCTGCTCTTGGGTGAGGTGTGGGAGTGCGTTCTGTACCTCTTCGAATTTCCCGTGGTAGGCGTTGAAGTATCCTGCAATCGTCCGAACCGGGGTCCGCGTTTCTCTCACGACAGGCTCACCGCCCTGGACCCCCGGAACCTCTTCAATAAAGCGGTCGTACCACATCGCGGCTGCCTCCCGGTACCATCGCCCGCAACCGCCGTGCCC
>JBOGTX010000010.1:0-2211 GCA_050695695.1 Chloroflexota bacterium | reverse complement strand
GGACTCTGCACCAGCGGCACCGATTGCCCGAGGTTGCCCGAGGACGGATCGATCCGGAACACCGCGATGCTATTCGAATTCTGGTTCGCGGCGTAGAGAAACGTCCCGGACGGGTCGATGTTCATGCCGCGCGGAATGCTCCCCTGGGTCGACCACCAGTTGATCGGCGACAGCATGCCGCTGTTTTGATCGATCGCGAATCCGACGACGCTGTTGTGGCCGCGGTTGGTCCCGTAGACGAAGCTCCCGGTCGGGTGCATGCGGATCTCGCCGCCCGCGCTCGATCCCGTGAAATTGGGCGGCAGGGTGGAGACCGTCTGGAGCCAGATGAAGGCGCCGCGCGCCGGGTCGTAGTGGTAGGCGGTGATCGACGACGCCATCTCGGCGATGACGTACGCGAACTTGCTCGCCGGATGAAACGCGATGTGCCGGCACCCGGAGCCCGAGGCGACCTGAGCGTAGGGCACGGTATTCGGACTCAGCTTGCCGGTCTTGAGGTCGAGGGTCCATACGAAGACTTTGTCCGCCCCGAGGTCGACGCAAACGACGTGCCCGGCGTTCGGGTCGGTGGTGATCATGTGGGCGTGCGGGCCCTCCTGCCGGCTCGGATTCGGGCCGGTCCCCACTCCCTGGTCCTGGACCAGATCGGTCATCCGGCCGATTCGTCCGTCCGGCTGGATCGCGTAAATCGGGAAGTTGCCGGTGCTGTAGTTGGACGCCAGGAGATACTTGCCGGACGGATGAACGCTGAGATGGGCCGGCGCGGTACCATCGGTCAGTGCCTGGTTCAGGAACGTCAGCTTGCCATCGCGTTGATCGATCGCGAACGCGCTCACCATTCCGCCCGGCTTCCCGTTGATCGTCCCCAGCTCGTTGGTGGAATACAGGAACTTCTTCGCGGGATCGACCGCCAGAAACGACGGGTTGTCGACCGGGAGCGCCTGCACGAACGCGAGGCCGCCGTCCGACGGGTTCATCTTGTAGACGTAGATCCCGACCGCGGTGCTCGGGGACGTCCCGCCCGGCGCGGTGTTCGGCGCGGAGTAGGTGCCGATGTAGACGTACCGGGCGGGCGCGGGGCCGCCGGAAACGACCGCGCCGGGTACCGACGAGGTCAGCGAATAGCTGATCGTGCCGCGACTGTAATTGAACACCTGAACCAGAACCGGGCCGCCCCTCGCGTTCGGGGTGAAGGTCGCGGTCGGGGCGTTGTTGTTCGAGGGGTCTCCCAGCGGGAGGCTCTGGCCCGTGGCGGAGGCGAGGGTGCCGCCGGCCTGATAGACGTGGAAGCCAACTCCATGGGCCACCGTGACGTCGAACGGGTTGTAGGTCAGGGTGAGAGTGATGGCGGTGCCGCTGGGTTGGGAGATCTGATACTCGGCAAAGGCACCACCCGGGTTACCGGCCAGCGTTCCGGCCTGGCTGGCCAGTAGCTCCGGAGACGGCGACGACGTTCCCGCGGCGCTGGCGAGTCCCGCGGGTGCAAGGGCCGCGACGGTCGCGGCCGCGCCGAAGAGCGGGAAAATTCCTCGGCGGGACACCCGTCCACCGCCGGATCGAGCAGGATCGCGCTGAGAATCGTCCTGAGATGTGGACATGCGCTTCCTCCTTGTGCGAGCAACGTCGTGGGTGTTTGAAGAACCAGCCAGGCAGGCGCCCTCGAATGGGCGAGGGCGCCCCACCACCAGCAGGCGTCAGTCTAGCAGGGAAGCGCAAGGGTGTAAAGTGTTTCGTACTTTCTAAGCGTGGGTGCCCCGCGGCGTTCCGCGGGGCACCGGAGCTGAGTTCGCCGGGGCTGCTCCCCTGGGCTAGAATGCCGGCGCGCGAACGGCCGGTTGCCCAGCCGCCGGACCGACGTACCGCGAGCCACCGAACGCGAGGATCAGGATGAAGATCGGGGCGAGCAGGATCAGACCAACCGCGAATCCGACGCCTCGCCCAAACGATTTCGCCAGGTCCAGCATCACGACAATGTCGATGACGACGTTGACGAACGGGATAAAGAGGAGGATGAGCCACCAGCCCGGGCGCCCGCAGATCTTGAGGAGCGTGTAGGTATTGAAAAGCGGAATGATGATCGCCCAGCCCGGTTTGCTTGCCTTTTGGAAGATAATCCAGCCGGCCGCCAGGTAGACGATCAGGACCGCGAGGTAAATGACCATTGCGACGAGCCCACCGACAATCGCCGCCGAATCGGACATCGTTCCAGCC
>JBOGTX010000009.1:0-2124 GCA_050695695.1 Chloroflexota bacterium | reverse complement strand
CGCGTGGACGAGCTCCTGGCCAACCCGTCCGAGGCCGCTCGCTGGTTCTACGCCCACCAGAGCCGCGAGCGTCGCTTTCACCTGGCGAACCGCTTGTTTCTGGTGCTCTGGGATCCACAGTATCCGGAGGAGTCGTGGCGCCTGCAGGCGGACGTCGCCGCACTCCGCGCGAGCATCAATGGCTTTCTCGCGGATCCCCGCTACGTCGACGTGACGCTTCCGGACCCCTCCGGGCAGTCCAGCCACGCTCTGGCCGCGGTGATCCCGGTGCACCCGGGGCCGGTCCCCCGCCAGCTGCGGCTGGACCTCTCGGCGCCGCCGCCGCGGGTCGGGAAGCTCAGCCGATCCTCCCTCGCACCGCGCCAACTCCGGTTGCCCGACGCCTGACGAGACAACCATCCGTGACCGCCACCGCACGGGCCGAGTCGGATTCGGGAGGGACGCGTTTATCAATCTTTACAGGGACAGCGCCCGGCGCGTGTACTCGAAGGGCGGAGGGCACGGCGTGAAGACGGCGGTTCAGGGACGGGTGACTCGAGACGTGTTAGATCAGGCGGTTGGCAAACTCGGCGACGCCAGTCCGGCCGAGTGGTCGGCGTTGCGCGACCGGATCGAGCGGTGGACCGACGAGATCCTGGCGATCGCTCGACAGATCCGGCCCACCGAGACGCCGATCAGCCTGACCGAGGATCCCCGGGTCTATCGCGATGTGATCGACGTACACGCGACCGTGCCGCCTGATGCCCTGCGCCGGGCTGACGACCGCCAGCGCGAGGCACCGGAGCGTGGACGCAGCTTCCGGGACCAGATTCGTCGAGAGATCGGCCCCATGCTCGGGGCGTCCGAAGTCGCCCACCGCTTTGGGATCAGCCGAGTGACCGTCAACAACTGGCGGCGCCAGAACCGGCTCCTCGCGCTTCAGTGGGACAGCCACCAGTATCGCTACCCGGCCTTCCAGTTCGCTGAGAATCCAGCCGAGGGCGAGGACGGCGTCGTCACCGGGCTCGCGGAGGTTCTCCGCGCGCTGGCGGCGACGAGCAACTGGGGGGAAGGTGCGCTTTCTTCTGGACCCGACCCGGTTTCCCGATCGACGAACGCCACTGGACGTCCTGCGGCAGGCAGATCCCCGCCACGTCCGAACAGTCCTGGAGCTGGCGCGCGGCGAGGACCGCGCCACCGGCCCGGTGCCCCGGTGCGCCGTCTCTGCTATTCTAAGGCCGGTCAAGCGCGGATCATCCAGGAGAGACGACGGATGAAAATCACTGACGTGCAGTCGATGGTTCTCTTCGACGAGAACCACCACCGAGACTGGGTGTTCGTGCGAGTGTACACCGATTCGGGGATCACGGGCACCGGCGAGGCGTTCCCCGGGCCGGGCGTGAAGGAAGCGGTCTCGCGGTTCCGGGAACGCCTCGTCGGCGAGGATCCCCTCGACGTCGATCGGCTGGTCCAGACGCTGAGCGGGCGGATCGTGACCGGGGGCGCGGCGGCCCAGGCGGTGAGTGGGATCGAGATCGCCCTCTGGGACGTCGCCGGCAAGCACTTCAACTGCCCGGTTTACAACCTGATCGGCGGCAAGTACCGGGACCGGATCCGGGTCTACGGCGACGCCCACCACGGCGATACTCTCGATCAAATCGCCCGGGCCAGCGAGCGGATCCTCGAGGAGGGCTACACCGCCTTCAAAGTCGACGTCGACCACTACTATCCCCCGGAGCACATGCTCGATCGGTCCAACAAGCACTTGATGCCGGCCGGCATCCACCACATCGTCGCGATCGCCAGGACCGTGCGCGAGACGATCGGGTACGAGATCGAGTTCGGGATGGACTGCCACTGGTCCTACAACGTCGTCGACGCGGTCAGCGTGATGAACGCCCTGGTGCCCTACGAGCTGGCCTACTTCGAGGACCCGGTCGGACCCGAGAACGTCGACGCGCTGCTGCGGGTCTCCGAGCGCACCCGGGTCCCGATCCTCACCGGCGAGAACCTGTACGGCCTGCACGGCTTCCGCGACCTGATCGTGAAGGGTGCCGCCGACATCCTCGCGCCGGACGTGCCCCACGTCGGCGGAATTCTCGAAGCCCGCAAGATCGCGGCGCTTGCCGACGCCTATTACATACC
>JBOGTX010000008.1:0-3924 GCA_050695695.1 Chloroflexota bacterium | reverse complement strand
CTCCAGTGGCGAGGGGTCACGGAGCACGCGCCAACCTCCTCATTGACACCCCGTGGAGAAAAGCGTACCGTTGGATTCAGTGAACACTGATACACGCATTAGGATTCATTCTTTTTCGAGTGGCGTGGCAGATCCCGACGCGCACCGATAGCGCCATTCACCAGATCAGTCACCGACACCTGATGCAAGGCCGATGGCGCCGCGCTGATTCTTGATGCCATCGGCGAATGTCCAATGAGCTCAGGGAGAACGTGATGGCCGAATGGAGCTTTCTAACCAACTATGGGTTAGTGCTCACCTACATTGGACATCACCCGGACAGCACCGGCCGGGAGATCGCCGAGGCAGTCGGGATTACCGAGCGGGCCGTCCGCACGATCGTGAATGACTTGCGAACGGCCGGGTACCTGGAACCGGAGAAAGTTGGCCGCCGTAACCGGTACCGAGTCAACGCCACCCAGCTGCTGCGGTATTTGGGCAATCGCGCGGTGACGGTGGGAGACCTGATCGAGTTGCTCTGGCGCGACCGAGATCGGGCCGGTCTGACGACGGGATCCTCCCCATCGCCACTGGGCGGGAGGCCAGCGGCAGACGTGGTGAATCCACAACGTCTATTATAGCGAACGCATCAGGGGTCGCGGCCCCCCCTGCTATCAAGGATCGAGCCAGAGCCGTCCACGTTCGGGCCAGAAGAGGCTCGGCGCGGGATCAGACGACCGGATAAAAGCCTCGTCCCCACCGGTCGCTCGAAATGAGCTCGGTGATGAGTTGTCCGAGGTAGGCCGTGTCGAACTTCTCTGCCTCTACCTCACGGGCGTAGTCCTCTTTCTTCCCCTCCCGGAGCCATTGAACCCGGACGAACGTCGAAGCGGGCGGAAGGATGATCCGTAGGTGTCGCCGCGGAGAGTGCTTCGCCCACACCAGGTCGCAGGTGACACTGCCGGGGTACACCATGCTCAGGCTGCCGCCATCGAAGGAGAAGTCCCGGGGATAGATGTCCACCATCTCTTGAAAGCGCCGCGTGATCTCACCTTCCAGCTCGCCCACGCGCTTTTGGGCCTGTAACCTCCGCTGTTCCCTCGCGGCATCGTGCCGCGTCAGCTCCTCCTCGGTTCGTCGTGCTTTCTCCTCGCCCTCCTTGAGGAGCGTGCCAATAGTCTCGATGAACGTTGTCATGACTTTCTTCTTTCCAATTCCCTCATGGAATACGGCGCCGCGTCCGCGGTGCTCGCCCGTGGTCTCTACCGTCGAGGCCCGCCTCAATCATCGGTAGCGCCTGGCCGCGAGATCAGACGATCAAATGGTATCCGGTGCGCGAGGCATCGTCATGACGATTTCGTCATCTCATCGCGGACCCGCCAAACCGATCGGGCGACGTCGAGTCGAGGGCGAGGTAGGCGTGTCGCGGGACGTCCTTTACCTGGTTCGAGCACGATGACGAAACCGTCATGCCAGGGCGACGCGGAATACGTACGCTTCTCGGAAGGGGGACGGATTCCTACCTGAGAGAGGAGCCACACGTGAGAATCGAGCAAGATCTACTGACAGCCAAACCGGGCGGGCTCCCGAGCATCGGAGGGCGCTCAGTGCGGCCGAAACCCGGCGATTTTTCCAGACGATGGGACGTCAGGCTCGGTGGTCGGGTCCAATGCGGCGGCGTGCGGATTGGGAGCGTCTGTGGTCTGACGATCACTCGCGCGACGGATGAGCTAACCCACCTGGTCGTGCGCCGTGGACTGGTTCGCCGCCACGTTCGACTCGTGCCCTTTGAGATGGTCGACAATGTCGACGAAGAGCGCGTCGCGCTGCGTCCGTCGCGGGACGGACCTGAGAGCGAGACGTCGTTGACGGAGGTAGCATCACCCCCGTTCCCCGGAGGACCCCGCACGATACCGACGATCACGGCCGAGACCCGGGCCGTGTTGAAGGATCGCGACGTGGGCACGATCGCCATGGTGCTGGTCGACTCCACGACGCGGTGCGCCACCCATTTTGTCGTTCACCACGGCGGCCTCGTTTCTCGCCGTCTGATCGTCCCCCTGGATCGAGTCATCGACATGACGACGGATCGTATCGTCTTCGGCGTTAGTCCCGACGAGCTGGTCGCCCTTCCCGAATACCGCGAGGACGACAAGATCGCCGCCGACGCCGAGGAAGCGATCTCCAACGACGAGATTCTTCGTCGACTGAGCGCGCGTTTTCTCGCGGTCGCGGTCAGCCGGGGAGTCGTGACGGTGACGGGAAACCTCGCCACGAGCGCGAACCGGCCGCGGATCGAGCACTCCATTCGTGGGGTCCGTGGTGTTCTCGACGTCCGAAACCTGCCAATTGGCGACGACGAGCTCGAGATTTCCGTTGCCGCGGCGCTGGGGCGAGATCCGCGGACGCGCCGATTCATCGTTCCGGTCCACTCCACCCACGGGTTCGTTCGACTCACGGGCGACGTTCCAGCGGTCGCACTCGACCTCGCCAGGGTGGTGCCGGGCGTGCGGACCGTGGAGATCGCGACGTCTGATGCGAAGCTCGCATGGACGTGAGGCTTCGCCTGAAACGACTCACCTGCCGTCACCATGGACGAGCCTGATCCGGGGAGAGTAAGGAATGAACACACTCGTGTCCTGGCTACCCTACGTCGTCATATTCTTCGTCATCGTCCTGCTACTGATCAGTGCCGCGGTGAAAGTTATGCAGGAATACGAGCGCGGCGTGATCTTCCGTCTTGGGCGGCTGGTAGACGCCAGAGGACCCGGACTGTTCTTGATCCTGCCGTTCGTCGACCGTCTGGTCAAAGTCGACTTGCGCATCGTCACCCTCGAGATTCCGCCCCAGGAGGTCATCACCCGCGACAACGTCAGCCTCAAGGTGAGCGCGGTCGTCTATTTCAAGGTCAGCAACCCGGAGTTTGCCGTCGTCCAAATTGCCGATTACGCGCGGGCAACCTTCCAGATCGCCCAGACGACCTTGCGCAGTGTCCTGGGTGAAGCGGAGCTCGACGAGCTTCTGGCCAACCGCGAGCGGATCAACCAGCGATTACAGACGATCATCGATGAGCAGACCGCGCCCTGGGGCATCAAGGTAAGTGTCGTCGAGGTGAAGGATGTCGAGCTCCCGCAGACGATGCAGCGTTCGATGTCGCTGCAAGCGGAAGCCGAGCGGGAAAAGCGCGCGAAGATCATTCACGCCGAGGCGGAGTTCCAAGCGGCGCAGACCCTCGCGAACGCCGCGCGAGTGATTACCGCCCAAGAAAACACGCTTCAGCTCCGCTATCTGCAAATGCTCGCGGACATCGGCGTCGAGAAGAATACGACAATCCTCCTGACCGACATCGCGGGTCTTCTCAGTCGCCTGCCTGATTTAGCGAGACCGCTGCTTACTCTGACCGCTGGACCGGCTAACGGCACTGACGCCAAGGCGCCCGCTCAGACCGAGTAAGGTGATCGTGTTTCACCGCGCACGGAATTCTTCACCGGCTGCGGCCTGCAGCGATAAAGGTAAAGATGGATGGAAATCGACTTCTCGTCGTAGACGACGATCCGGAGAGCCTGGATATCGTCTCCGAGGCTCTCGTGGACCAGGGGTATGCGATCAGCATGGCCATGAATGAGGACGAGGCCAGCCGGGCGATCGCCGAAGCCCGCCCGTCGCTGGTTCTCCTGTATATTGGGCGACCTGGCACGGATCAGCATGCGGTGGTTCGCCAAATGAGGGAACGCGCCCTGGACCTACCGATTCTTGTCTTCGGTGGCGGCCCAGCCGCCCGAACGGCGGCCGAGCAGATCGGCGCCATAGACTACGTCGCCGATCCACTTGATCTCGATGCTCTCGTCAGATCCCTGGAGCAGGTCTACCCGTTTGTCCACGAGTAACTCCGATGGTCATGACAGTCCGTCCGATCGAGTAAGAACAAGGATTGATGCATCTGCC
>JBOGTX010000007.1:0-3627 GCA_050695695.1 Chloroflexota bacterium | reverse complement strand
ATCCTGGAGCTTGATCCGTCGATGGGTGCCGGTTCGGGTGGCCGGAATAGTCCCCGCATCGAGCAAGCGATAGAGATACGGGCGGGACACGTTCAACAAACGCGCTGCTTCGTTGGTCGTCAGCTCTTTGTCGAGGGGAATCGCCAGGGCCGCGCGTCCATCCAGTAGCGCCTCGGCTCCCTGGAGGAGGAGAAGCCGGAGCGGGCGGGGAAGAGGAATCGCTTCACCCGGTGGTCCGATGAGGGGCACCGTACCCGAGTCGCTGGCCAGGAGCCGGACGATCTGCGCGATCGCGACACCCTCCTCCGCGTTAGCGGTCACCGGGTCACGGCTCGTCGGTGGGCGCTCAAGGATTGTCGGTAGCATCAGCTTCTTCTCCCTTGGCCGAGTTGATCCTAGCGTAGCAGGTAAGTGTAATAAGTGCAATACCCGCGCCGGAGACGTAAGCCGCCAAGCCGCCGGCACTACTGCTCGCTCAGCCCAGATGCGTCCAAACCGCGGTAGAAAGGGACTTGCAGATCTCAGGCACGCCTGTCGGCTGGCATAACCAGCAAAGCTAGCGTCCTCCAAGCGCGTCAGCGAAAACAAACGGACGGCCCCACGCCTTTGAAGTGGTGGCTACTTAGCAGGCAACCGATCGTGACCGTTGAGCCACGGTCATCCGACGTGCGATCATTTCATCATTGCAGCGCGAATGCGCAGAAAGGAGGATGTCGGAATGATCAAAAAGAGTCCGCCTCGGGGCCGAACGGCAAAACCACCGGTGAAGCCCGAGCCACCGCGTCGACGCACCACGCGCCGAGGCGGCACGATCCGCCGAAGCGGCTGAATCTAGGGTAAACCCACGGCGGGAGCCGCATGGATATGCTGTGCGTATCCATGCGGCTCCCGCCGTAGATTGAACCGTACGGTTGGAGGACATCGCGGAACGCACCAAACCGCGCGTCGACCACAGGCGTTAGCCGGACTGGTCAGGCGTCAGATCCAGCAAGCGCGCGATGATCCCGATCTCCCGCGCGGCGAGAGTGTCCGGGAGATCGTTGCGCAGCCAGCGCGCGATGAACTCGTCCCCCGAGATGCCCAGCCGCGCGCGGGCTTCGACGTCGATCGCGTGGCGGACCTCGTCGGGCGTCAGCACGACGTCGTCGGAGGTATCGATCGGGCGAACGGCCATGGAACCCACCTCGCCGTTGGTTTACGACAAGCAAACGAGTCGTCGTACCCTGACCTCATGATAGCGTAGCAATGTCGTTTTGGCGAGAGGCATCGCGCGTGCCACCGGCGATTAGCTCTCGCCGGCGGTGGCGACCGCGGCGAACTCCAGGTCGCGGCGGAACTGGCTCATGTAGAGGTCATAGTAGAAGCCGCGGGCGCGCAGCAGCTCCTCGTGGGTGCCGCGCTCGACGATCTGGCCGTCCTTGAGGGCGAGTACCTGGTCGGCGTGGCGGATCGTGCTCAGGCGATGGGCGATCACGAACGAGGTCTGCCCGTGGAGCAGCTCCTCGAGCGCCTTCTGAATCAGCCGCTCGGTCCGAGTATCGACCGACGAGGTGGCTTCGTCCAGAATCAGGATCCTCGGCCTGGCCAGCGCGGCCCGGGCGATCGCCAGCAATTGCCGCTGGCCCTGGCTCACGCCACTGCCACGCTCGCCGAGCAAGGTGGCGTAGCCCTTGGGGAGCCGCTCGATGAAGGCGTCGGCGCGGGCCAGCTTCGCCGCGGCGACGCACTCCGCGTCGGTCGCGTCCGGGCGGCCGTAGCGGATGTTGTTCAGCACGGTGTCGCTGAAGAGGAAGGAGTCCTGAAGGACGATCCCGATCTGGGAGCGCAGGCTGGCCGCGGTCACGTCACGCACGTCCACCTCGTCGATCAGGACTCGCCCGTCGGTCACATCCCAGAAGCGCGGGATCAGGTTGATCATGGTCGTCTTGCCGGCGCCGGTCGGACCGACGATCGCGACCATCTGGCCCGGCTCGGCCGCCAGGCTGACGTCGCGCAGCACCGGCTGGCCCGGGGCGTACTCGGCCCACACGTGGTCGAAGACAACCCGCCCCTCGATCGGCGGCATCGGCCGGGCATCGGGACGGTCCTGCAAGTCGGGCTCGGTATCCAGAAAGGTGAAGATCCGCTCGCCACCGGCCACCGCGCTTTGCAGGTTCGTCCACATGATCGAGATCTGGGAAACTGGCTGATTGAAGCGCTGGACGTAAGCGATGAAGGTGATAATCAGTCCGAACGACATCGTCGAGCCGCCCAGGTGCTGGCCTTTGAGCAGGACGAGCGCGCCGATCCCGGCCACCAGGGCGATCGAGACGTAGCCGAGGGCTTCGAGGGTCGGCTGAAGCGCGCTGGTGTAGGCCACCGCCTCGATGCTGGCGTCGCGCGAGGCGGCGTTCGACTCGGAGAACGCCTGGATGTTCTGCCCCTCGCGGTTGAACGCCTGGGCTTCGCGCACCGCTGACAGGTTCTCCTGAAGGTTGGCGTTCACGTCGCCGACCCGACTGCGCACCTTGCGGTAGGCGCGGCGCGCGTTCTCCGAGAACCAGGACGTCGCCACGTACATGATCGGCACGATCGACAGGCTCACCACCGCGTAGGCCGCGTTGTCGGAGATCATGTTGTAGGCGATCCAAACGACCAGCAGCGAGCCCTGGACGACGCTGACCAGCGGAAAACCGATCGTTTGCTGGATCGTATCCGCGTCGTTGGTGATGCGGCTCATCACGTCGCCGGCCTCGTGCTTGGAATAGTAACCGAGCGACAGGCGGTGGATGTGCTCGAAGACCTCGATCCGCAGGCCGCGCAGCACGACGTAGCCGGTCGAATTCATCAGGTAGAATTGAAAACCGGTCAGCAGCGAGCTGACGAGATACATCACGACCATCAGGAGCACCAGCTTGCTCAAGCCGAGCGCGTAGTCGGTCGTATTGGCGCCAGGGTCGAACGCCGTGAACCAGCAGCTCGGGCCGGCCGTCGCGCCGGCCGAGGCGGCGCCGGGGTTGGCGGCGGCCAGGGCGTTGATCGTGGCCGGGGTGAGGTAGCAGTCCACCGCCTGGCCGAGCAGGTTCGGAATCGTCACCTGCAAATAGGTGCTGATAATGATCATCGCGGCGACGGTCAGGAGGACCGGGGTGTGATCGCGAAAGCGCGTCCAGAGGCGCGCCAGGGTCGCGCCGGCCTCGTTTGCCTTCATCGCCTCGGTGCGAAAGGCGAAGTCGCGGTTTCCCATCATGGCGGTAAGCCTACCTCGGCCAGCTCGGCCACCAGCGTCGGTTCCGGAGCCGCGTCGCCCACCAGCTGCGAGTTGTAGATCTCAGCGTAGATCTCCGAGCTCTCGAGCAGCTCCTCGTGGGTGCCGCGGGCCACGATCTTTCCCTTCTCCAGGACCAGGATCTGGTCCGCGTTGAGGACGGTGCTGATTCGCTGGGCGATGACGAACGAGGTGCGCCCCTTCATCAGCCGATCGAGCGCCTTCTGGATTCGGAATTCGGTCGCCAGGTCGACGCTGCTGGTCGAGTCGTCGAGGATCAGGATCTTCGGATTGAGCAACAACGCCCGGGCGATCGCGACCCTCTGCTTCTGGCCCCCGCTAAGGGTCGAGCCGCGCTCGCCAACTGGCGTGTCGTAGCC
>JBOGTX010000006.1:0-3260 GCA_050695695.1 Chloroflexota bacterium | reverse complement strand
GCTCAGGGTCGAACTCGAATGATCTGGGCTGACGACGACCCCGCGACCTGGCGGGCGGCTCTCGACAAATATCCGCGCGTGATCGAGGCGCAGGGAGTGAATCGACTCTCGGAGCTCGACCGCTGGTGTCGCGAGGAGCTGCCGGCGCTGATCTCCGGGCGGACGCCGGCTTACGTCACGCTCGATGAGCTGGTCCGGGCGACCGAGTGGAAAATGAAACGCGGTGTCTGGCGTCAGCGCAACCTGCTGTTAGTGCGCTCGAACTCGCCGGAGACCGTCGAGGAGACGAGTCGCGACGCGCTGGCGCGGATCCCTGATTCGCTCGCGCCGATCCGAACCCTCGCTAGACTGGCCGGGGTCGGACCGGCGACGGCCTCGGCGATCGCCGCGGCGGCCGCGCCAGGCGTCTATCCGTTCTTCGACGATCTGGTCGCCCGCCAGGTGCCGGGCCTGGGGCCGGTCGATTTCAGCGTGAAATACTACGCGGGCTATGCCGAGGCGCTGCGCGATCGCGCGCGGCGCCTCGACGGCGATTGGACGCCGACCACGGTCGAGCGGGCCCTCTGGGCCTTCGCGGGCGGGAAGGCGTCGGGCCAGACGTCGGACCAGACTTTGGACCACGAAAGGCGCGAAAGCGAACGCGAAAACTCGCGAAAACCGTAAGTGGTGCGCCTGCCAAATCTGATACGAACTCTCATGCTGTCATTCCTCGTTAGCCGCGCTCGGAATGACAAATGTTGCGGTTCCACGCTGGGTGGACGCGCCCGCAGGTGTACTTTCGCGCCCTTTTCGCGCCATTTCGCGCCTTTCGTGGACCAAAGGACTTGCGCGCACCACCTGGAGGACTAATGACTCGTATCACGTCGATGTTCGAGCGCACCCGTCGAGACGGCCGGATCGCGCTGATGCCATACCTGCCGGTCGGCTACCCGAGCGTCGAGACCACCCTTGCGCTCGCGCCGGCGCTGGTCGAGGCGGGCGCCGATCTGTTCGAGCTCGGCGTTCCTTATTCCGATCCGTTGGCCGATGGCGCGACGGTCCAGCACGCCACCCACCAGGCATTGCTGAACGGGGTAACGCCCGCGGTTTGTCTGGACGTCGCGGCGAAGCTGCGCCAGACGGCCGACGTTCCGCTGGTCTTCATGAGCTATTACAACCCGATCGCCCATTTCGGAGGCAAGTCGTTCTGCCGAGCGGCGGCGGACTCCGGCGTCGACGGCCTGATCGTTCCCGACCTGCCCCCGGAAGAGGCCGACGATCTGCGGCAGGCGGCAAACGATCATCACCTCGATTTGATCTTCTTCGTCGCGCCCACCTCGACTGACGAGCGTCTTCGGATCGTCGTCCAGGTGGCCAGCGGATTCGTGTACTGCGTCTCCCTCTCCGGCGTCACCGGGGCGCGGAACCGGCTCGCCGATGGCCTTGGCGACTACCTGGAGCGAGTTCGGGCGGTGACCCGGCTGCCGCTGGTGGTCGGATTCGGGATCAGCCGGCCCGAGCACGTCCAGGAGGTTGCCCGCCACGCCGACGGCGCGATCGTCGCGAGCGCGCTGATCGACCTCCTGGACAAGCTAGCGCCGGCTGAGCGGATCGCCGGCGCGGCAGCCTACGTGCGCGAATTGGCGGGAGCGACGGTCTCCTCGCCACCGCCCGAGCCGTGATCGACGTCGGCTTCAACTTTGTTCTGTTACCGGCCCCACCGTAGAATGGCGATGAACGCCGTGCTTCGCCGGGTTCTGCCAAGTTGCCGATGAGCGTGACGAAATGACCGAGCGACCGAAGTTGCGAATCCACGTCGATGCGCTGGGGAACGAGATTCTCCATGACGGCGTGTCGCCGGTGACCTGGCGCGTCTCGGCGCGCGTCCTCGCGCTGCTAGGCGGCGGTCAGGTGCACCCGGCCACGAGATGTGGGATGCGGATTCGCCTTGACGACGATCTCGACGTCGTGGCCCAGATCGGCGAGAAAGCGCAGCATGCGGTCGACCGAGAAGATGGTGAGGCGTCCGCGCACGAGCGCCGAGACCTTCGGCTGATCGACGCCGAGGATCTCCGCCGCCTGGACCTGGGTCAGGCGCCGTACCTTGATCGTGGCGGTGATCCGACGGGCCAGCTCCGCTTTGAGCAGCATCTCCTCCGGCTCGGCAAAGCCAAGATCGGCGAAGACGTTCCCGCTGCTCGGGGTGATCGAAATATCCTCCAGTCGCTCGCTCATCGGCCCCCTCCTTTCTCCTCTCGATGCGCCTGCTCGACCCGCTGCAACCGCTTCCGGATCAACTCCAGATCCTCCTGGGGCGTCGCGATGCCACGTCTCGACTTCTTCTGAAAGACGTGCAGGACGTACACCGCGTCCGCGAATCTTACCGTGTAGACGGCCCGGTAGGCGTTTCCGTCAAAGTTCTCGACCACCTCGAGGACGCCGGCGCCGCCGAAGCCCCGGAGTGGCTTCGCGTCGGGATGCTTCTCCCAGGTCTGGGCAAGGTACAGGGCATAGCCCATCTCGCTCCGCACCGCGTCCGGGAACTCGCAGAGATCCTCTTTCGTTGACCCGACCTACTCGAGAGGCTTCATGCTCGCAAGCATTATGCCAGTGTTGACATATCGAGTCAAGGGGCATCTTCCAGTGTTCCAATGGTAAGATGGCGATGCGCGCGGAGCTTCGCCGGCGCTTACCCGACTGCGAGGGTTATAACGGAGTGACCGAGCACCTGAAGCCACGAATCCACGTGGATGCCCTGGGAATCGAGATAGCGCACGACGGCGTGTCTCCGGTGACCTGCGCGCTTCGGCGCGCGTCCTCGCGATGCGCGCCGGAAACGTGCTTCTGGTGGGGCATACATTGGCCGAGCGCTGGGAGTTGCCCGGTGGAGGCGTCGAGCCAGTCGAGACCCTGGTCGAAGGCGTGACGCGCGAATGCTGGGAGGTTCGCCCATGGTCAAGTCCAGCGCCCACCGCGGCCTGATCGATCTACGGCTGGCCCAGGCGCTGCGGGCGCGGCGGCCGATCCTGATCGCCCACCGGGGTGGGATCGTCGGGCCAAACGCGCCAGAGAACTCGGCGAACGCGATTCGGCGCGCCTACGCAAGGCGCTACGACATGGTCGAGCTGGACGTGGTGGCTGCCCGAGACGACGATCCGGTCCTCTTTCACGATGGCTCGCTCAACCTGCGCCGCCTCTGTGGCGTCGACCGGTCACTGCGCGATCTCTCGGCTGCCGAGCTTGGCCAGATCCTCTATCGGGCGAGTGACCAGTGCATCTTG
>JBOGTX010000005.1:0-15174 GCA_050695695.1 Chloroflexota bacterium | reverse complement strand
GCGGTGAAGAGGGTGATGATCCGATAGGCTTCGCCGAGGTCGTGCCGGCGCAGCACCACCGCTTCGGTGCGGAGAAGATGAGGGCCCGCCACGCTGACCTCCGGAGACGGCACGCGCGTCCAGAGATATTGTACGCGAGCGGCGACCCCGGAGCAAATCGGATCCCTCGTCACTCCGCGCGCGGCGCGACGAGGGTGAGCTCGTTGACGACTCGCCGGACGCCGGGAACGGTGCTGGCCACCGCCTCGGCCTCGTGTCGCTCGGCCTCGCTAAACGCGATTCCGCTGAGCAGAACGACGCCGTCGTGGCAGCGAATCTGGAGGTAGGTCTGGTCTACGCCTCCGACGTAGGTGAGCGCGTCGCGCACCTCGCGCGCGAGGTCGGCGTCGTCCAACGGGCAACCTCCTGGCACCGGCTCCATCGGATAGACCAGAGTATAACCCAGGCCCCCGCTAGCGAGCGGATTTCTCTGGTGATTCTCCCTCAAGGCGGGCTCAGGTGTAGTCGAGCCCGAGCCAACGATAACCCGCCGCAGACCGAAGTGAGACCGAGCGTGGCCAGGACAGCTGCTACGATCCGGGGATCGGCGCCGCCAGTACGCGGTAATTCAGGGGCACCTGAAACGGTAGCTGGCGAGCAGGAGACTCCGGTCCCAATACGGACGGGCTGCCGGGTCAACGGATCGAAACGCTCGAGAATGATCCCTTGGGCGGGATGCTCCGGCTGTCGGACTCCCGCTTGAGGCATCACCGCTCTTCCAGTCTGATCGGTGCGAATGCTGGCGACGAGATACGGTCCGCGGGTGAAGGACGGGGGCTCTTCCCAAATAATTCCGACAACATCGCTCGTGGGGAGATCAGCAGCTTGAGGATGAACGCGAGGTGGCGCCGTCGCGCCATAGGTTAGCCCGGTGAACGTGATTTGCCCGGACAAGGGTTTCTGTAGACAGAAGGAAACCGCCTGCTGAGCGGCAGCCGCGCCCATCGAGGCAAACAGGGCACACAAGGTAAAGAAGATCGCTCCAAGAATGGTCAATCGCTTCATGGGGCACCTCGCAGGCCGCGAATCGATGGATTCAAGTCATAGTTACCATAAGACTGATACACTCTGCGGGCTGGGGAAAATTGAGGTTGTGTACCGCAAAATCGGTATTGGTCCGCTGCGCAAGTCTGTTTGGACGGAGCAGCCGTGAATTCTGGAGGAACAATGCAATTATCTTCGATGGTGATCGCGTTGGCCACGCTCCTAATGCTTGGGATGATATCAAGTGCCCTGCTGGATTCCAGTCAAGTCGCCTTCAAGGAAACCTTCGTTGGACACACCGGCAGCGAAATCGGGTCCGCGGTTCGGGCTGGTCGGGTCGTCAGGGTCGTCGTGGCGGTCGATCATGCCTCGAATGACCCGGTGGCGCTGTCCCTGTATCTGCGGGATCACGAGCGATGGGCCTTACAAGGAAGCGGGCAGGTAGCGACTGCGCTCTCCGCCATTGCTCAATACAATCAGGGCGCGCCGCCAGCGGAGCGGATCACGGTCGATGACGATCCGTCTTACAGCGGCCCGACGCCGGTGCATCCGAATGCCAGTCCGACCGCGCATCCCCGTCCGAGTATTGCCGCGGGGTCGTAGAGCGGCCGATCGCTCTGCTTGCTTGGCTACTTGGTCAAAATGCCGCGTGCGCGAGCGGCCGCGATCGCTTCGACGCGGGACCGCACGCCCAGTCTCGCCAGTATGCTTGCGACGTGAAATTCGGCCGTCTTGAGCGACACGCGGAGACGTTCCGCGATTTCCCAGTTACGACACCCGATCGCGACAAGCTCCAAAACGGCCAACTCACGCTCGGTCAGGAGGTCCGGGCGGTCGTCCCGGGAGACGGAAGTGTTCAGATCGTAAACGGTAGCTCCGTTGGCCACCGATCGAATGGCGTCGACCAACCTCGAAAGCGGGGCCGTCTTTCGACTGTAGCCTTGGATACCCAGCTTTGCCGCCTTGCGCATGGCATCAGCATCATCAACGGCGGTAAGAATGAGGATCCGCAGCGATGGGCAAATGCTTCGGGCTGCCTCAGTGAGATTGAATCCGTTGCCATCGGGAAGCTTGATGTCCGCGACCAGGACGTTGGGGGGCGACGCCGGATGAAGCTCAGCGCCTCCCCAACAGATCCGCACGACCCAACGACTTCGATGGCGCCCGCCTGCTCGACCCAAGCGGACACCGCCGAATGGACGAGGGGATAATCGTCGACAACGAGTACCGTTGTTCGGCTTTCGCCGACTTTGGTCGCGCTGGCGCCATGCAGTGCCCGCATCTGCGTCTCACTTGTGCAGCCGGCTGCCCAGCCCAGCGTGGGGTACGCCGGATGTTCGATGAATGACCAAACATACGAGCATAAAGAGGCTCAGCTGACCGCACAGATACTACCACGGATGCCGGTTCCGACGCACCGGTGAAAACCACGGGTTCGCCGATTGGCGGCACGGATCCGGTCGCGGGGAGCGGGTCGCGGCTCGTGCCGCGTCATGACCAGCCGACTAGCCAGGCATTTGACGCGGGTGGTCGGATCACCTAGGATGTGCCGTGGCGGTTTCGCCGCTTGATCGATCGAACTTATCTGGCTGATGCGCGTGAGAGGACTCGGATGGCTGATTTATTTGCCAAATGCGCGACCTTAGAGAAGCCTCGCCAGGCGGAAGCGATGGGGTGCTATCCGTTTTTCATTCCCCTGGAGTCCGAGGCTGGCCCCGTCGTGACGATTCAGGGGCGGAAGATGATCATGCTTGGCTCCAACAACTACCTCGGACTAACCCAGGACCCTCGGGTGAAAGAGGCCGCCCGCGCCGCGATCACCCGCTACGGCAGCGGGTGTACCGGCTCGCGGCTGATGAATGGAACGCTGGATCTGCACCGCACTCTCGAGGCGAGGCTGGCCAGCTTCGTGCGCAAGGACGATTCGCTCGTCTTTACCACCGGGTTCCAGACAAACCTGGGAGCGATCTCGGCACTGGCCGGTCGCCACGATACCATCGTGCTCGATCGAAGCGTTCACGCCAGCATCATCGACGGCTGTCGGCTGTCGATGGCGGAAACCCTCCGATTCAAGCACAACGACATGGCCGACCTGGAACGCGTGCTCCAGGGCATCGACCCGAAACGCGGTATTCTGGTCATCGTCGACGGCGTCTACAGCATGGAAGGAGACGTGGCGAACGTGCCCGAGCTGGTGCGCCTGAAAAAGCAGTACGGCGCTCGACTGATGATCGACGAGGCCCACAGCGTCGGCGTGTTTGGCGAGGGCGGTCGGGGCGTCGCCGAGCAATTCGGCTTGCTGGACGAGGTCGACGTGTTCACCGCGACCTTCAGCAAGGCATTCGCGTCGATCGGCGGGTTCGTGGCGGCGAATACCGACGTCATCTACTACATTCGACACATGGCCCGAGCGCTGCTCTTCAGCGCGGCGCTTCCGCCAGCCAGCGCAGCGGCGGCGCTGGCCGCCCTCGAGATCATCGAGCAAGAGCCCGAGCGCCGCGAGCGCCTCTGGGAGAATACCCACTATTTGCAGCGCGGCCTCAAAGCGCTCGACTTCTCGATCGGCAAGAGCGAGAGTCCGGTCGTTCCGCTGATCGTGGGCGACGAGATGCGGCTGGCCCTGTTCTGGCGAGGGCTCTTCGACGGCGGTGTGTTCACCAACGCGGCGGTGAGCCCGGCGGTCGAGCCCGACCGCGCGTTGATTCGAACCAGCTTGATGGCTACCCACACCGCGAGCCAGTTGGATTTCGCGCTCGAGGTGATGGGAGAAACCGGCAAACGCCAGGGCATCCTTTGACGAGCCCGATCCCACCGCCGAGCCCGACCCCCCTGGACGAAGGCGCGGGCACGCGCCTTGAGGTCGCCGACCGCCTTCGAGGCCGGCGCGCGCCCCTCCGGGTGATGATCGCGATGTCGGATACCGGTGGCGGCCATCGGGCCATGTCGTCGGCGCTGGCCGGCGCGCTGGAGCGGCGTCACGGTTCCGCGGTCCAGGTGTTCATCGAGGACGTCTTCGCGATTTCTCCTCGAACGATTCCGGAGCGGGTGACCCGCCTCTACGGACCATTGATTCGAATCGCTCCCTGGCTCTACGGCTGGATGTACCATTCGCTCGATACCCAGCGGAGCTACGACGTTTTCTCCGGCCTGACCAAAGGGCGAACCCAGGACAAAATGCAGCGCCTGCTCGAGCGCATTCGTCCCGACGTCGTCGTCTCCACCCATCCACTCGCCAATCGCCCTTTGCTCGACGCGATTCACGTGAACGGCGCCTCGACTCCGGTCGTGGCCTCGGTGAGCGAGCTCGTGACCGTCCACGTGAGCTGGGTCGAGTCCCGCTTGACCCTTTTGAACACCGCGACCACCGAGAGCTACCAGTCGGTGCTTCGCTGGGGAGCCCGACCGGAGATCGTTCGCTGCGTCGGGCTGCCGGTCGACGAGCGATTCGGGAGCGTCGAACCCTCCCCGACCGAGCTTCGCCAGGCGATGGGGCTCGCGCCGGACCGATTCACCGCCCTGTTGATCGGCGGCGGCGAAGGCGCCGGTGGGATCGCCGCGATCGTGCGGCGGATTCAAAGAACCGATCTACCGATTCAGCTCATCGTCGTCTGCGGGCGCAATGAAGCCCTCCGAAAGCATCTGATCAAGTCGAAGCCGCGCACCCCAACCTTCGTGCTTGGCTTCGTTCGCACCATTCCGGAGCTCATGCACGCCGCCGACGTGGTGGTCACCAAGGGCGGACCGCAGACGATCGCCGAGTCCCTGGTGGCCGGACGACCGGTCATCTTGACCCAGACGCTCCCCGGCCAGGAAGAAGGGAACGGGACCTTCGTCGAAAGTCGGGGAGTCGGGTTCCGTCCGGGATCGGTGCGCCGGATCGTGGACAACCTCGCTCAACTGGTCAATGATCCGGAAGAGCGCGCCTGGATGACGGCGAACGCGCGGCGCCACGGCCGGCCCCAGGCCGCCGGCAAGTTGGCGGAGATGGTGGTCGAAGTGGCCGTCGCTCAATGAGCGGGTCATGAGGGCGCGATGGTGAACGACTACGCCGGTCGTACCTGTTTGGTCACCGGGGCCAGCGGATTCCTGGGAAGCTACCTCGTCGAGCAACTGGTCGACCGTGGCGCCCGGGTGCGCTGCCTGGTCCGCCATTCGAGCAACCGACAGTTTTTGCCCATCCAGGACATCGAGTTCGCGCTTGGCGACGTCACCGATCCGCGGTCGCTGGGCGCGGCGCTGGCGGGCGTCGACGTCATTTTCCACGCCGCCGGCCTGATCAAGACCCCTCATCCCCAGGACTACTTTCAGGTGAACTACCTTGGCACGATTAATCTGCTGGAAGCGTGCCGGCGAGAGCGAGGGCAGTTACGGCGGCTCATCATCGTTAGCAGCCAGGCTGCCGCCGGTCCATCAAGCCCCGGGCAGCCAACCATCGAGGCGCGACCCGGCGACCCGGTGACTCCCTATGGCAAGAGTAAGCTTCTCGCGGAGCAGGCCGCGCTGGCCTATCGCGATCGATTGCCGATCACGATCGTCCGTCCGCCGACCATTTACGGTCCGAGGGATCGCGAGTCGTTGCTCCTGTTCCAGGTCATCGCGCGTGGCGTTCGCCCAATGCTCGCCGGGCCAACCGAAATCAGCGTCGTCCACGCGGCCGACCTGGCGGAGGGAATCTTGCTGGCGGCGGCGCACCCGGCGGCGGTCGCCCGGACGTATTTTCTCGCGGCGGATGAAATCTGTTCGCTCGACGATCTGACCGTTGGTATTGCCAGGGCGCTCGATCGGTCCGCGCGCGCGATCCGGTTGCCGGATTGGGCCATCCGCGGCGCCGCGAGCCTGGCGGACACGGCGCGGGTGGCCACTGGCGTGTCGATGGTCTTCGATCGCTGGAAGGCGGAGGAGTTGCTGTCGCGATACTGGGCGTGCTCGAACGCCCTTGCCAGATCCGAGCTCGGATTCAGCCCGCGCATCGCGCTATCGGATGGCTTGCTCGAAACCGCGCGCTGGTACCGCACGATGGGCTGGCTCTGACCGCCTGACCCGGTCAGCCGATCGCCGGCGCGGCGCGCTTGGGGACGAGCGTCGCGATCCGACCAATCCGCTCGAAGAGCCGCTCGTAACCTTCAAGGGTGAGGGCGAAGTCGTGGCGGGTAGCCGCCCGGCGGGCCCCGCCCCCCAGGGCTTTTCGCCGGACTGGATCTCGGAGCAGCTCGACGATCGCCTCCGCCATGGCCGCGGGATCGGCCGCGGCGAAGAGGCGACCGTTCTCACCGTCGTGAACGAGCTCGGGCAGGGCGCCGGCCCTTGCCGCGACGATTGGCAAGCCGGAAGCCGCGGCTTCAAGCGTCACGATGCTCTGCAGCTCGACCGGCGAGCTAATCGCGAAAACGTCGGCCAGCGAAAAGACTGCCGGATACTCCTCCTCTCTGAGAAAGCCGATAAAGCTGACTCGCGACGCGATTCCCAGCCGGTCGACCAATTGCTCGAGCGGTCCACGCTCGGTTCCTTCGCCGCCAATGATGAAGTGCGCGTCGACCCGCTCGAGAATGCGTGGAATCGCGCTCACCCAGACGCGCATGCACTTCTCGGCGTCCAGACGCCCGACGTAGAGGACGGTCGGCTTCCGGGGGATTCCCAACCGCCGGGCCAGCTCTTCGTCGCGCCCACGCGGCGCGAAGACCTGAAGCGAGACGCCGTTCGAGATCACCGACGCTGGGCGCCGTAGCCCATGGTCGGTGAGGAACTTGAGCGCGGTGCTGGTGACCCCGACCACGTGATCGCACCGATTGTAGTAGCCGGTAATCAGCCGCCAGAGACCGTGATTGAGGATTCGCGCCAGGGGGCGACAGGGCAGAAAGTTGTAGTAGAACCACTCTGGCATCATGCTCGTTATTCCGACCAGTGGGTACCGCTGGGCGTGGGCGATCTGACAAACTGCCCGGCTGAGCAAAAAGGGGACGCTCACCACGACGGTATCCGGCTGAAAGTCGCTCAACGCCCACCGCGCGCCACGCCCCGGCAGGATGGGCACGCGATGTCGCGCACCGTCGATTGGCATTGCCTGAACCCGGTAGAGGCGGTAGTCGGCGGTGGTCTCGACCGAGCTGGCAAAGCGAGGGGACGGAGCGACGATGGCGATCTCGTGCCCGCGCGCCGCGAGGCCGATCGCCTGGCGCTCGATCGAGATGCTAACCCCGTCGATGTGCGGCCGAAAAGTATTGAGAGCGTAGAGGATTCTCATTGACGACGTCCGCCGATCGCAATAAAGAGGAGCAATCGGTGGACCTGGCAGGCAACAAGCGTGCCAGCGTCGCGATCGTTAGACCGCGCGAGCCAGGACCAGCGCGCTCACCCGGCCCGCGCCGGCCTGCCGGAGCGCCGACGCGGAGGCCCGTAAGGTGCTCCCGGTCGTGGCCACGTCGTCGACCAGCAGAATGGCGGCGCCGACAAGGTCTCCGAGCTCGGCCTGGAACGCGCCTTCAAGGTTCAGCCGCCGCTCCCGGGCGGTCCGGGTGATCTGCGATGGCGTGTCTCGCACCCGCTGCAGATGGTCAAGGTAGACCGGAACGCCGGTTGATTTTCCGATTGACCGGGCGAGGAGCGCTGATTGATTGAAGCCGCGGTGAGCGAGCCGGTTGGGATGGAGCGGAACCGGCACGATGGCCTGGAACTGAGGCAACGGACCCACCGATCGTAGGGCCGCCCTGGCGAGCGGCTCCGCGAGCTGGCGGGCGCCGCCGTACTTGAGACGATGAATCGCGGCACGCAAAGGATCCTCGAACCGATAGGCGCACAGCAGCGCGTCGAACGACGGCGGATCGTGTCGGCAGGCCGGGCAGAGGGCGCTGGAGCTAGTTGAGTACCCGCACCTCGGACAGTAGTTGGGCTCGAGACGCGCGAACCCGCCAACGCACCGCTCGCAGAGCCAGGCGCCGCGGTGCCCGCAACCAACGCACCGCGGCGGGTAGACGAGGTCGACAATCGTCCGAATCATCGTGCGCAGGCTACCGGTGCGTTATACTTGGCATGAGGCAAGTTTTCGACTGGTCCGGAAGCGACGACTCGCGATCGCTTGATTCGTGGATCACGACGCGGACCGGTGAAGGTTGTCCCGGACCTTCGACGTAGGGAGTGATCGTCTCATGCCATTGTACGAATACCGCTGCGCTGACTGCGATACCCGATTCGAGAAGCTGACGACCTTCCAGAAAGCTGACGACGGAATAGCCTGCCCGGAGTGCGGCGCGAGTCAGCCGCGGCGACTGATCTCGTTGTTCGCGAGCCTTAGTCCGTCGGGTGACGGGGGCAGCGAGCCGACGAGCGGTGGCGGCTGCGGGTGTGGCGGCTCGTGTTCGTGCGGCGGCCATTAGCTGGCGGCGCGGAGCGGTAAGGGCGACGGGTAGGCCGGCAACACGATGGCCTGCCGCTCGGTCAGATCGATCCGGGCATTGGGATACGCGGTCTTCAGGTAGCTGAGCATGCCGCCCTTCCGAGCCAGCGCGCGGTCGAGAACGTCGGGAGCGCCGACCGCGTTGAAGACGATGGGCGAGGTCAGGGCGGTGCCGTCTACGGTCACGCGTCCGGGGGCACCGCCGATCGACGTGTTGTAGACGACTCGCCGTCCATCGATCGCGATGGCTTCCGCTCCGGCATTTCGGACCTCGTTGAGCAAGTCCTGCACGTCGACCGGGCGGAGCGCGCCGACGATCGACAGCTCGATTCCCGGACCGGTGACCGGCACGACCCCATTGAACGTCTGAAGCTGTTGCACTTCCGCGCGCATCTCGTCCTGTTTGTTTGACGCCGCGGCCTGTTGATAGGTGAGCTGCTGATCGAGCAGCTTATCGACTTCCAGCCTCAGCGTGGAGTTGTTGTCGTAGAGGTCGCCGGCGATGGCCGCGAGATCGCTCGACGAATCCACCGCGGTACCCTGGCGTAGCCGATTCTGGGTCCGAAGCTGCATCATCAGGGCGATGCCAAACAGAAAGCAGACGACCGCCAGACTCAGCTGACCTCGACGGATCATCGCTCTAGCGCTCGGTCGAAGCGGCAATGGCGGTGTGCTTCAGATCGAAGCTCCCGTCGTAAGCCGGAACGGTGACCATTCCGGCGTTGACCACCTTAAGCACGACGCCGTAGACCTGGGCCCTCGCCTTCAAGTCACGGAGCGAGTTGCCATCGTCGAGCGCCTGCTCCAGGCTCGACTCGTCACCCACGGCCAGGATGTGATAGGGCGGGGACGTCCGAGTGTCGTTAATCAGAATCGTGCTACCAACGCAGTAGACCGACGTCGAATTGACGAATCGCTCGCCGTTGACCGAAATTGCCGACGCGCCCGCGCCCCAGAGCAGGTTGACGATGTCGCGAATCTGATACTCGTGAACGATGTAGTTGTCGGGATCATCGGACGGCAAGAGTTGTTGGGAATTGCTGTCGTCGAGAAGAATATCGATGCCTTTTCCTTGCACCGGAACGGTTCCCGCGAGCATGCGCTGGGTCGCGAGGGCTTTGCCCAGATTGTCGGAGGCCGACTTACCGCGGCTGATCTGCTGCTGTTCCGCGCTCGTCCGCGCGCGCAGATCCGCGATTTGCTTCTTTAGCTGAGACTGTTCGGTTTCCAGACGGTCGATCGTCCCGTGGATCGCGACGTCCCGCGACGTGGAGTCGGTGGCGGGGCTGGCCAGGGGCGTCTGCCACTGGGCGACGATAAACACTCCCAGCACGACACCCAGCACGGTCAAGGTCAGGGTTCTTCGCTGGTCGCGAGCGGTCGACCAGCTCCAGAGCTCGTGGATGGCGCGGACCGCCGACCGTCGCTCCGGCCAGGTCGCCACCGAAGCCAGCGTCGGGTGATTCAGAAACCCCATGCCAAGGCCGGTCCGCTGCAACCACCACGACTTCACACCCGCCTCCGTTCAAGCCGCCCCAGGACGACGCCGCAGGTTCCCAGGACCACGGACACTAATAGAACACGCAACGCGACGGTTAGCATCGCGTCGTACCAGAATCCGAACGGAAACATTTGAATCAGGTGATCGGTCCGCGGATCGAGCTCCCAGTAATTATTGTTGAAGGTCACTTCGTGAAAAGTGATGAACAAAGAGTCAAATGAGGTGTAGGTCAAAATTCCACTGACGATCACCAGGGCGATCGTGAAGATCGCGCCGTAGGTGAGGGCACGCGAGAGGGCCAGCCGACCGCCCCTGGCCCAGGTACCCGCCGCGAGGCCGACGACGACGGCGAGGACGAGCAACCCGACGATCTGCACCTTGCTGATGAACTGGACGATGACCCGAACGTCGTCCATGTGTAAGATCTCTTTTTCTTTGAAGACGTCCGGGCTACCCCCGGAGGCGCTAATCGCTTGATGCAGCGACTCGGTCCCCGCGAAAAAGCGAATGATTCCCACGTTGACCCGGTCCATCTGGTCGGGGGCCATTCCGGTGACCGACTGAACCTGATATTTTGCTTGCCCGGCGTGGTAAAAGCTCGCGTCGAAAAACAGCCCGGTGAGGATGGAGAAAACGACGACGATCGGAATCAGTAACGTCCCGACCCACGATGCCAGCAAGAGAAGGATCCGCACCGACTTCAGGCCGCCTCTCCGGAACGATGTAAGGAAGCTACGTGACCGTCAATCAATCGGATCGTCTTGGATCTCTCGGACCGGGCCGGTGGGTCGCGGTCAAAGGCGTCTCGACCCCGTGCCAAATATCGTAAGCGAAGGGCAAGGTGTTGTCAATTTGGACTTCGTGTGCATCGCCCCTGCCTCTCGCCTCGCTCGGCCAAAGCGCGTAAGATGTGCCCGGTCGAGCAACTCGCTTGAAGCGTGGGAGGGTGTCGTGGAAGAGAAACGCGTGGCCGCGATCGTGACTGAGTATCGGCCGCGATCGCACGCGGATGTGATCGTCGGGAAGCTGGTGGCGCCCTACCTCCTCGACGGGGTCTTGACCCAGCCCCGACTCCGAGTGGCTTCCCTGTTCACCGATCAAATCGCGGCGCAAGACCTGAGTCGTCAGATTGCCGCCGAGCACGCGATTCCGATTGCCGAGACGATCGAGCAGGCGCTGACCCTCGGTGGATCGTCGCTCGCGGTCGATGGCGTGGTGCTCGTCGGCGAGCACGGGGACTATCCGACGAACGACCTGGGACAAAAGCTGTATCCGCGCCGACGGCTTTTCGAGGCAATCGTGGAGACCATGCGGAAGCACGGTCAGTTCGTGCCAATCTTCAGCGACAAGCACCTCTCGTATTCCTGGGAAAACGCGCGCTGGATGTACGACACGGCCCTTGCGCTCGGGATTCCGTTGCTCGCTGGATCCTCGCTCCCGGTGACCTGGCGGCAACCCCCGTGCACCGTCCCGGCAGAATCGGAGATCGGAGAGGCGCTGGGCATCGCTCACGGTCCGCTCGACGCCTACGGCTTCCACGCCCTGGAAATGGTGCAATGCATGGTCGAGCGCCGTCGTGGCGGCGAGACTGGCGTCACGGCGGTCCGGTGCGTCAGTGGACCGGCGGTGAAAAAGGCGGCCGACGAGGGCGTCTGGTCCAGCGACCTGTTTTCGGCCGCGGCGGCGCGCCTGGGCGTCTCGGATCCCGCGGCGCTTATCGAGCGGGCGACCGATCCAACCGCCTTCGTGGTCGAATACGGCGATGGGCTGAGGGTGACCGTCCTTATGCTCAACGGCGCGGTGAGCGAGTTCGCCTTTGCCGGGCGAATCGACGGCGCGGTGGCTTCGACGAAGTTTTACCTCGAAAGCCAGGAGCCTTTTGGTCACTTCGCCTTCCTGGTGCGAGCGATCGAGGATCTCGTCTTGAACGGCCGCCCGCCCTATCCGGTCGAGCGCACCCTGCTGACCACCGGAATTCTCGCGCTGACCCTGGAGTCGCGCTACCGAGAGGGTATCCGCCTGCCCACGCCGGAGCTGGGGGTCCGGTACCGGATCGAGTCGGACTTGTGATCGGAGCTGGCGCGGTCTAAGCCCGCCGAGGGTGCTACAATCACGCAGCGTGTCGTCGATCGTTGGCCCAATGAGGTTACATACCGCTACAAGCAGGAGGATGAGCGAGTGAAGATCAGCGGTGTCAAGACGTTCATCGTTCAGCCCGAGCACGCCAAGACCGTGCTTTTTCTCAAGTTGACCACCGACGCGGGGATCCACGGCTGGGGCGAGGTGTACACGGTGACCGGCCGCGAGACCGGTCTCGAACGCATGACGATGGAATTTGGCGAATATCTGATCGGACGCGATCCGCTCCAGATCAAACATTTTACCCAGGCCTTGTATCGCGACGTCGCGATCAAGCGCGGCAGCATGGACTTCTATTGCGTCGTCAGCGGCCTGGAGATCGCGCTCTGGGATATCGTTGGCAAGCACTTCGATACCCCGGTTTACAACCTGCTGGGCGGACCCTGCCGAGGCAGCTTTCGCGTCTACGGGCAGCCAACCGGCGACGGCGGAAGTGACGCCAGCGATCCGGTTGGCTGGGGTCGCCGCGCCGCGAATACGATCGCGCGGGGATATTCGGCGGTCAAGTTCGACCCGTTTCCGGGCCCGTGGCAACCCCACATCGATCACGTCGCCGAGGATCTCGCCGCGCAGCGGGTCGCCGCGATTCGCGAAGCGGTCGGCCCCGACGTGGACATCCTGATCGAGGTCCACCGTCGCCTCGCCCCGGCCAACGCGATTCGGATCGCGCGCCAGATCGAGCGATACCGTCCGTTCTGGTTTGAAGAGCCAACGCCGGCCGAAAACCTGGACGCGACAGTCGACGTTCGCCGCAAGATCGACATTCCGGTCGTCGTCGGCGAGGCGCTCTACACGAAGTACGAGTTCCGCGAAGTATTCGAGAAACAAGCCGCCGACATCATCAATCCCGACGTCTGCAACGTTGGCGGGATCCTCGAGCTGAAGGAAATCGCCGCGATGGCCGAGCCGTATTCCGTCGCGGTCGCCCCGCACGGAAACAACAGCACGACGGTCGGTCTCGCGGCAAGCCTGCAGGTTGGCGCTTGCATTCCCAACTTTTTGATCATGGAGTACCCGGTCTCCTGGGAACCAATCGCCGATCAAATCGCCCGGAATCCCTTCAAGGTGGAGAACGGCAGGATCGCGCTGCCCATCGCGCCCGGTCTTGGCATCGATCTCGACGAAGCCGCGCTCGCCCGCTATCCGTATCGGGGTCCCCGACGCCGCGAGTTGCTCTCGCCCTTCGACGAGCGGCCCTGATCGACAGGTGAGGGAATAAGTATGAGTCTGACCGTTGGAATGATTGGGCTCGCTCACCCGCACTCGGCGATGCACCTGCGAACCCTCGAGGCGAGCGACGAGGTCCTTGAGATCATCGTGTGTGACCCTGACCCGGTCGCCCGTCAGCGCGCCACCGAAGCGTGCCGAAAGGCCGGCCCCGCTTTCGCCGAGGTCGACGCCGTTCTGGATCGACGCGACGTCCCGGTCATTTTCGTGGCGCTGCCCAATGCCGAGACCGCCGCGGTCGTGGAGCGCTCCGCGCGCGCCGGGAAGCACGTGATCTGCGAAAAGCCGTGCGCGCGCTCGCTCCCCGAGTTCCAGCCCGCCCTCGGCGCGATTCGGGAGCGCGGGACACTCTTCACCGCCTGCTACGTCTGGCGCGTCAATCCGGCGATCCTCCAAATGAAAGCGCTCGTCGACGCGGGCGCCCTTGGCCGCCTGACGTCGGTTGAGCTCCGCATGGTGACGACCCAGGTGAAGCTGCGCGATCCCGCGCACTGGTTGTTCAAACGTGACGCCGCGGGCGGCGGGATCGTTTCCTGGCTCGGCTGTCACTGGCTGGACCTGCTGCGCTTCTTGACCGGTCAGGAGGTCTGCCGGGTCAGCGCCCTGATCGACACGGTCAGTGGCGAGGCAATCGACGTCGAAGACGTCGCCAGCGTCAGTATGAAGCTCAGTGGTGGGGCAATCGCTAGTCTGTACGCGGGCTACCTCCTCGCGGTTGGCCGCCCGGGTTACGAAGGTGGCGGGTACGACCAGAGCATCATCCTGCGAGGAACCGAAGGAGCCCTTGCGCACCAGCGGGTAGGCGACGAGCAGGTCGTGACGTTAGAAAGCGATGGTGCCGGGTGGCGGGCGGCGCCGCGCCAGGTGTTCCGGTTCACCCTTGGCGCGTCACCGGCCTACGGCGGCGTTCACGGGCTCCGATTCGTGGACGACTTCATCCGGGCCGCGGCCGGCGCCGCGGGGGCGATTCACGCGACCGCCAACGACGCGGCGCGGGTCCTGGAGGTTCTCGACGCGATCTATCTGTCCGCCGAACGCGGACGGGTGGTCGATTTGGGATAGCCTGGTATCGAGTATAATCCGACGTATGGCGAACCTGACATTTTCCCTCAACGTTCAAGCCATCGACGCGGCGTCGCTCGTCGAATGGCGAGGCCGCGTCGATGGCGACAGTTTCAAGCCGTTTCGCGCGGACGATCGAATTCTGGATCCGACGCGTCCGGTGCTGGTCGTCTGCTTCGGCGGCAGCGGCGACGCACCAGGGGTTATTCAGGCACTCTCGGGGCTCTACCCGGTCGACCACGCCGTGTCGGTGGTTGGATTTGGCGGTGAGCCACCCTCACCAACGCTCTGGTCCGGCCCGATCGAGCGACTGAGTGATGGTCTCGATCGCTCGATCGCGGGAGTGTACCTGCCACCGATCGAGCGGCTCCAGGACGTGGCCGCGTTCGAGACGCTGCGTTACATCGTGGCGCGCCTGCGAGCTCCAAATGGCTGCCCGTGGGATCGCGAACAAACCCACCAGTCGATGAAGAAGCACTTCATCGAAGAGACCTACGAGGCGATCGCCGCGCTCGACGAAGACGACTGGGGCAAGTTCGCCGAAGAGCTCGGCGACGTCCTCCTGCAAGTGGTCATGCACAGCCAGCTCGGGCACGAAGAGCGGAGGTTCGACCTCGAGGACGTGCTGCGCGCGGTGAACGAGAAGCTCATCCGCCGACACCCCCACGTGTTCGGGAACGTTCAGGTCGGGTCGAGCGCCGACGTTCTCCGGAACTGGGAAAAGATCAAACGGACCGAAACCGGCGTGACGAAGAGCTCATTCGCGAGCATCCCCCAATCGATGCCGGCGCTGATGCGCGCCGACGCGGTTCAAAGCCGCGCCGCGCGCTAC
>JBOGTX010000004.1:0-3639 GCA_050695695.1 Chloroflexota bacterium | reverse complement strand
CAGATACTCGGCGAGGAAGAAAAGGGCGAACCGCACGCCGCTATACTCGATGTGGTAGCCGGCGACGATCTCCGACTCCGCCTCCATCAAGTCGAAAGGCGTCCGGTTCAGCTCGGCGGTCGCCGAGATAAAGTAGACGATGAAGCCGATCGGCTGGAGGATGATGTTCCAGCGCCAGCCCGACCAGGCCGCCTGATCGTGAACGATGCTCACCGTCGAGAGTGAGCCGCTGATCATCGCCACGCCGATGATCGAGAACACGAGCGGAATCTCGTAGCTGATCACCTGGGCGGCGGCGCGCATCGCGCCGAGTAGGGCGTATTTGTTGTTCGAGCCCCAGCCCGCCATCAGCATGCCAATCGCCGCCAGCGAAGAGATCGCCACCGCGAACAGGATGCCGATGTTGAGGTCCGAGATGATCATATTCGGTCCGAAGGGAATCACCGTGTAGACCAGTAAGGCCGACACCACCATCACGATCGTCGAGAGCTTGAAGACAATGGGGTCGGCCTTGGTTGGGACGATGTCCTCTTTGGCGAACAGCTTGATCACGTCCGCGACGGGCTGGAGCAGGCCCTGCGGACCCACCCGGTTTGGCCCGAGCCGGTCCTGCATGAAGGCGATGATTCGCCGCTCGAGGTAGACCAGGCTCATCACGATGATCGTGCCGACGACGAAGAAGAAGGAGATCGAGATGACGATCCGAATGATGTCGGCGATCCAGACCGGCAAAAACGACTGGAGCACCGACTGGATGAAGTTGACGGCAATCGGGAAGAAGTTGTTGATGAAGTTGCTCATCGATCGACCTCGCCGAGCACGATGTCGATGCTACCCAGGATCGCCACCGCGTCGGCGACCTTGTAGCCCAGAAGCATCTCGTGGAGCGGCCCGAGGTTGATGAACGACGGCGAGCGAATCTTGCACCGGTAGGGCGCGATGCTACCGTCACCGACCACGAAGAAGCCAAGCTCGCCTTTTGGCGCCTCGATTCGGCTGTAGGCTTCACCGGCCGGCGCGCGATAGTTCCGGCTGAGGTTGGTGGTGTGCGGCCCGCCCGGTAGCTGGTCCAGCGCCTGCTTAACAATTTTCACGCTCTCGCGCATCTCGCGAATGCGGATGATGTAGCGGCTGAAGCAGTCGCAACCGGTCGCCGTCTGGACGTCGAAGTCGAAGCGGTCGTAGATCCC
The DNA here is from genome assembly GCA_050695695.1 of Chloroflexota bacterium. Classification (GTDB taxonomy): domain Bacteria; phylum Chloroflexota; class UBA6077; order FW602-bin22; family CADDYW01; genus JAJPKB01. The sequence continues at coordinate 2,449 of JBOGTX010000004.1, read as the reverse complement.
GTACGGCGCGTGGCGCCGAAGGTCGTAGTCGATGCCCGACGCCCGCAGGCTGGGACCGCTGACCGCGTAGTCGAGCGCCTTCTCTTTCGGGAGCAGGCCAACGCCCTCGGTTCGGATCCGGAAGATCTCGTTGTTGGTCAGCAGCGCCTCGTACTCGTCGATCTTGGCCGGCATGATGTCGAGGAAGAAGCGACAGGCCGCGACGAACTCGTCGGGCAGATCAAGCGCCACCCCGCCGGGTCGGATGTAGCTCACCGTCATGCGCGCGCCGCAGATCATGTTGAACATGTCCAGGATGCGCTCGCGCTCGCGAAACGCGTAGGAAAGTGGTGTGAAAAAGGTCCCGACGTCGGCGCCGAACGTTCCGATTGCGACCGCGTGGCTCGCGATCCGTTGGAGCTCGCAGACGATCGTCCGGATATACCACGCGCGCTCGGGAACCTCGATCCCGCCGAGCGCCTCGGCGGCCATCGACAACGCCAGGTTGTTGCTCATCGGCGCGAGATAGTCAAGGCGATCGGTCGCGGTGATGTTGTGGGTGAACGTCCCCTCTTCGCAGAGCTTCTCGACCCCGCGGTGCAGGTAGCCAATCACAATCTGGGCCTTGATGATCGTCTCGCCGCTCAGGGTGAGGATCATCCGGAACACCCCGTGGGTGCTGGGGTGCTGCGGGCCCATATTGACGACGATCTGCTCGGTTTCCTGGTTTAGTGGCTCGACCGGACCGGTCATGACGGAAGGCTGGTCGGTTGGCATCAGCGGTCCACCTGTCCTCTCTGGTTGCTCTCAAACGCACTCGCGCCCGCGGTGCGGTCTCGCACCCAGACGTGTCGCCTCGATTCGAGAAAGTTCGGAGGACCACCGCGCCAGAAGTCCTCGCCCGGATCCCAATTGTCTGAAATCCACCTCACTTCGCGCGTGGCTCGGCTGGCAAGCGCCAGTCCTTGCGCAGCGGGTGACCGTCGAACTCGTCGTACAGGAGAATCCGCTTCAGATTCGGGTGCCCGGTGAACGTCACCCCCATGAGGTCGTAGATCTCGCGCTCCTGATAGTCGGCGGCCCGCCAGACGCCGGTCACCGAGGGAGCCACCGAATCGTCCCGATCGACTTCCACGCGCAAGGCGAAATCGTGCCGGAGCGGCAGCGATCGCATCTGATAGATCAGGTCGATCCGGTCAAGGTAGTCGATCGCGGTCACGCTCGCCAGGTAATCGAACTCCAACCCGGGGGTTGACTTGAGATACTGAGCGACGTCCACGAGGCTCGCGTGGGGGACGACCAGCGTTGGAATACCGTCGTCGACCTCGCGAAGCTCGACCCCTGCAAACGCGGCCCGCAGCTTTTCGACCACGGGGTCGGACGTGGTTGGTGGGTTACTCACGGTGTCGCTTCCCTACACGTTTTCTTCAGGTGAGCCCTGGGCAGGGGCTGGGGCGTGGAGCGCTGTCGCGGCCTTCCGCGCGTCGATCTTCGTCTGCAGCGTCATCAGCCCATTCAGCAGCGCGTCGGGCCGCGGCGGACAGCCTGGGATGTAGACGTCGACCGGCACGATCTGGTCGACCCCCTGCACCACGTTGTACGAATTCACGTAGGGACCGCCTTCCGAGGCGCAGCCCCCCATCGCGATCACGTACTTGGGGTCCGGCATCTGGTCGAAGATGCGTCGGATCGCCGGTGCCATTTTTCGGGTCACCGTGCCGGACACGATCATCAGATCGGCCTGGCGCGGCGAGGGACGAAACACCTCGGCTCCGAAGCGTGAGATGTCGTAGCGGGGCATGCCCACCGCCATCATCTCGATCGCGCAGCACGCCAATCCGAAGCTCAAGGGCCAGAGCGCGGAGCGACGCGCCCAGTTCAGCGCGTAGTCAAGGGTCGACAATCCAACCAGTCCACCCTTCAAAATCGCGTCGTCGTCGAGGGAGCCGTCTCCGGGGATCGAATTCTCGGGAACCTTGTGACCGAGGCGAACGATATCCATTGCCTTTACCACCACCGTAAGGCTTGCTTGCGCAACGCGTAGAGCAGGCCAATCACTAGAGTGCCGATGAAGACCATCATCTCGGCCAGCGCGAACAGACCAAGGTGACCATAGGCCACCGCCCATGGATAGAGAAACACCGTCTCCACGTCGAACACGACGAACACCAGCGCGTAGACGTAGAAGCTCACGTAGTATTGAATCCAGGTCGTTCCGATCGTCTCCATGCCGCATTCGTAGGTGGAGAGCTTGATTGGATCGGGGTGGCTCGGTCGAAGAACCCACGAGATGAGCATCGGAGCGACCGCGAACCCGACCGCCATGATCGTAAAGATGGCGACTGGTCCGTAGAGGGCAAGCACGTCACTGCCTCCTTGGAGAGTGCAACCCGCGCCGCCCTTGATTATAGCACCGCGCATCTCTAATGCAACCACGGGCCGAGCGGCGCTAGAATGGGCGGGACGAGGA
>JBOGTX010000003.1:0-3125 GCA_050695695.1 Chloroflexota bacterium | reverse complement strand
CATCCCTTCACCGCAGCGGAAGAAGACGTGCCGACCGGGCACCTTCGAGAAGAGCTCCAGGCCGAGCACGCTGGCGTAGAACGCCTCCGCCGCTGTCAGGTCGTCGACGTACAGACAGGTCTCGAGGACGCGTTCGGCGCGCATGGTGCCTCCACTCCTTAGGTCAAAGGATCCATCGCGGACGTTCACTTTTCGTAGTGATAGCGGCATTGGACGAAGATGATTCGATCGTCGTGGACGACGTAGATCAAACGATGCTCCTGGGTGACGCGCCGGGACCACGCCCCGGCCAGGGAACCCCTGAGCGGCTCGGGCTTGCCGAGGCCCTGGAACGGATCCCGTAGCGTCGCCTCGATCAGTTGGAACACGCGACGGGTGACGTCGCGATCGAGCTCGGACCAGTAGCGGAGGTCGTCGAGGAAGTTAGGGTCTACGACGATCGACCGGTTGACCACGGCGGTGGCGCGGTCCTTTTTAGGTTTAGGCTTCCTCGGCAAGCCCCGCCTCCCGACGCAGAGCATCGAGAGTCATCGGGGTGCCCTCCCCGTGGCGGGCGCGCTCGAGCGAGGCAAAGAGGCGCAGGGCGTTGGCCGGCGATTGCAGGAGGTGCGCGGTCTCCTGGAGGCTCTCGAACTCCCGCGCGTCTACCAGCACGGTGTCGCCGCCCCGGCGGCGGGTAATTCGGATGACCTCGTGGTCCTGAACGGCCGCGTCGAGGTAGCGAGCCAGATTCGCGCGGGCATCGGAGTAGCTGGTCTCGATCATTCGGGCCTCCTCGAATCCGGGGACATCCTACCCCCGCCGTATTGTACAAGTCTACTGTACCTGAATGAGGACCCATCGTCAAGGTGCGTGCCGGGTTGAACGACTGCATCAGCGTTAGTAAAATTGCAACTATGAAAACGTCAAATAGCGCCCCGTGGTTGAAGGCGCTCTACGAGCGCTTCGCGCCGGCCCGAGAGGAGGCGTCGCTCGACGGCGATGAGATCGATGCTGCGCTTGATCAGGCCCTGGTGCGAGTCCGCGAGAGTCCTGATCAGCATCGTCTCCGATTCGGTCGTCGTTTTCCGCGCTCTGACCAATCCACCTAGCTGCTCGGGGCGGTTGGTCGCTGAGTACGCTGGCCGCGGAGGCCTCTTCGCCGTGGCTCGGGGTGACCTACCTCCGTCGGTCATCAGGAGTTGCCTGGCGATCGTCGGTCGGCGAATCCCGCCAGGATCGCCGGACCCTCACCTCATCCTCCGTAGCTCCGTCCAGTAGCTCAGCGCGTTGCCAAAGCGCGTCCCCGGCGGCGAGATCGCGATCAGCGCGCCGTCGAGCATCGTGTCGCGCCGCTTCAGGTCGGCCTGAAGGACGTAGGGGCGGCGCGCCGCGTCGCTGGTGCCGACGTCGCCTTGCATTCGGCCGGTCAGCCAGCCAGCTTTGAACCGGACGTCGTTCAGCAGCGTCTCGAGCTGATCGCCGAGCCGGGCGTGGACGTCGCCATCCCTCTGAAAATCGAGACGGAGCGGCAGTTCTCCCCGGTGGGTGGAAACTGCTCCAGTCCAGGTGCCAAATAAATCGGCCGGCGGAATGAACTGCTCGGGCCCAGTGGCCGGCGTGGCCGCCTTCGTCACGGCGTCGGCGTAGCCCGGCAGCAGCGCCCGGTAGATTTCCTCGACCACGCGCCGGGGCAGGTCGCTAACCGCGTTGCCCAGCGCTGCGACGACGAGCTGTTCCGACGGAATCATCTGGAGCCGGGTGCTCACCCCCTCCATTCCGCCGTCGTGGCCAAGGGTGGGATGGCCGAATCGGTCCTCGTCGCTTCGCCAGCCGACGCCGTACCCCGCGGCCGCACCCGCCCCCGGCACCGGCGCGGTTGGGCGGTGCATCTCGTCAAGCGCCGCGTCCGCGAGGATCGCCTTCTGGTCGGGCAGTCGTGTCTTCAGCTGAAAGAGGCCGAAGCGGACCAGGTCGTGGGCGCTGGCGAAGAGCGCCGACGCGCCCGGGTGGTCGAAGGCGTAGAACGGCAGTCGCTCGCCGCCATCCCGATACCGCGCGGCGGCGTAGGCTTCGAGACCGGGACCGACGTCGACCGACGACCGATGCATGCTGAGCGGCAGGAACACTTCCCGGCGCATGAAGTCGACGTAAGATTCTCCGGAGACCCGGGCGATCAGGTGGTCGAGCAGGCCGTAGCCCAGGTTGGAATACTGGAACCGCTCGCCCGGGAGGGTGACGAGATTCGCGTAGCGACGAACCGTCTCGTCCGTCGGCGGCGGATGCACTGGCTCATCCGCGGGAAAGAAATGGTAGTGCAGGGGCAGGCCGGCAGTGTGGTTGGCGACCCGCCGCACGGTCGCCTGGCGGGCATCGCCCACCCGCGCGGTCAGCCTGGCGGCTCCCAGGTAGTCGTCGATCGGGCGATCCAGGTCGATTCGCCCGCGCTCGACCAGGACCATCAGGCCGGTCGCGGTGATCGGCTTGGAGATCGAGGCGAGCGAATAGGGAGTGTGCGCGGTCGCCGGAACGCGGTTCTCGCGATCGGCCCAGCCGAAGCCCTCTTCCCAGACGATCCGTCCGTGGTGCGCCACCGCGATGGCCAGCGACGGCAGCGCCCGCTCGACGAGCTCCCGTTGAATCAGCTCGCGGACCGAGGCAAGCGCCGGATTCGCAAGCGGTACCTCTGCCATTTTTCGCCTTCCTCATTCGAGTATCGTCCCGCGGCGCCAACCCGCCGCTGGGTTGCCGGCCCATCCGATCCGAGGATCGTCAGGCACATCGATCAAGATCCCGAGGCGTCACGCCGTGCATTATACTCGTCGGCGTTCATCCGCCGCCGGACGACTGGTCGCCCTACTTCCGGGCGGCCGATCCGCGTGGCGGCACCGGGGGTCGCCATGGCAGAATTCCACTGGCTTACTCGTGGGGTGAGCCGAGGAGCGAGGAGATGGCAGTCACCCCCCCGGCCCCGCGATGGACGGCGTCGGACCTCGCGCTGCTGCCAGACGACGGGAAGCGCTACGAGATCATCGACGGGGATCTGTACGTGTCGAAACCTCCGCACCTCTATCACCAGGCGATCTGCGTCGCGCTGAGCAGCGCGCTGCATCGTTGGAGCCGCGAGACGCGATCCGGGCTTACCC
>JBOGTX010000002.1:0-4550 GCA_050695695.1 Chloroflexota bacterium | reverse complement strand
CAGCCAGAGCAGGCCACGCAAGGCGGGGAGGACGATCAAGGCATCAAGTGCGAAAGTGTCAATGGCTGGCGTCGATTCGGCTGCACAATCTGCGGCACACCTGCGCCACGACGCTCTTTGTCCAGGGCGCGAACGCGAAGCAGGTTCAGGAACTGCTTGGGCACTCGCAGATCACCGTGACCATGGACCGCTACAGCCACGTCTTGCCGGTGACGCACCAGGAAACCGCGCGGCTCGTGGAGCAGGCGCTCACCGGCTGACCGGGACAATTTTCCCGGAATGCAGCATGAACACTCCGCAGTTGCAACAAGGCCCGTCGATCATTCGACGGGCCTTGTTGCAACTGGCTTCCAGACGCCTTATTCTCGTGGCGGAGAGGGAGGGATTCGAACCCCCGGGGCTCAGCACCCAACTGTTTTCAAGACAGCCGCCATAAACCGCTCGGCCACCTCTCCGTGCACATGCATGGTAGCCCGCGGCGTCGGCGCGTGTCAAGGAGCGCTCGGTTGGCCGCTGGCGAGGACGGCTCAGGCCCCGGGGAGCACGTAGAACACCGCGGCCGCCATGGCGTAGATCGCGACGAGTTGAAAGCCCTCCAGCCAGTTGGTTTCGCCGTCGTGAGCGATGTAGGCGGCGACTGCCACGGTCAACCCGACGATCGCGAGCTCGATCGGACGGAACACCAGGTCCATCGGGTGCCAGGCGAGGCTGAGCAAGACGACGACCGGAGTCACGAAGGCCGCGATCTGGATCGAGGATCCGGAGGCAATTTGCAGAGAGAGGTTCAACCGCCCCCGCGCGCCCATGCGGACCGCGGCGTACAGCTCGGAGGCGTTCCCGGCGTTCGCCACGACGATCACCCCAACGAATGCATCGGTCCAGCCCAGGGCGTGGACCGCCGGGGTGACCGCGTCCACCAGTACGTTGGCGATCGGAGCGAGCAGACCGGCGGCGACGATCAGCACCGCGAGGCTGACCCACAAGGGCCAGCGCGCGGGTGGATCGGCCGCGTCAACGGACGTTTCCGGGAGGGGCCTGGCCAGCACCGCCGAGCGCGCCTCGGGCGATTCGGCTCGGGTCCAGCCGAAGATGCTGAACGCGACGTAGGCGAGGTACGAAAGCAGCAGGATGATGGCGATCTCGTCGCTCAGCTCCTCGAGCGCGGGCGTCGCGCGCAAGGTTGCCGCGGCGACCGATGGCAGGAGCATGGCCGCGACGGCCAGGAGCATCAGAACGGTGTGGCGGCCGGCCTCCCGGGCATCGAAGCGAACAAAGCCGTGCCGGAGACCGGCGACCAGGAAGGAAAGCCCCAGAATCAAAGCGGCGTTGCTGATGATCGCGCCGATCATGGTCGCCTTGACAAACGTCAGCAAGCCGGCCTTGACGCCGAAATAGCCGACGAAGAGGTCGGGGACGTTGCCGAAGGTGGCGTTGAGGGCTCCTCCGACCTTCGATCCTTTCGCCAGCGCCACCTGCTCGGTCGCGGCCGAGATCACCGCCGCCAGCGGCACGATCGCCCCGAGCGACGTGAAGAACAGGAGCCAGCCGGGAAGACCGAGCGCTTCACCGAAGATCGCGACCGGCACCAGGAGGAGGGAGAGGAGCAATGGCCGTGACACGGCGAGATCCTTCGTCTACCGAGGGCCCGATTGGCGCAAGAACCGCGCCGGAAAAAAGGTACGTCCCAGGGGCAGCCGGCCGGGCTCCGGGCCGGTCGATCCGAGGTTTTGCGCGGTTGTGGCCCGACGAACGACTGTGTTATAATCATCTCGAAACAGTAGGTAAAGCTCGAGACCGGTCCTACGATCCGACGACGTGTCCGGCGCCGCTGCCGCGGATTCGTCCGATTCGGTGAAAGTAGGCCAGGGAACTAGGAAAGGAGACCGCGGCATGCCCCTGGAGAGAGACCAGAAGGCCGCAATCATCGACGAATATCGAGTCCATCCCACCGACACCGGATCTCCGGAGGTCCAGGTTGCGTTGCTCACCGAGCGAATCAATCAGCTCATCGAGCACCTGAAAGTCCACAAGAAGGACCACCATTCGCGGCGTGGCCTGCTGATGCTGGTTGGCCAGCGCCGCCGCCACCTCCGCTATCTGACCCGTCAGAAGGCCGGTCGATACGCGGAGATCATCAACCGCCTCGGCTTGCGAAAATAAAACCCACCGATTGAAAAATTAGAAACCCAGGGAGAAACGCCCTGGGTTCTTTCCTATTTTGGGAGGCAACAGACTCGATGGTACATACGTTCCAGACCACGGTCGGCGGCCGAGTGCTCACGATCGAGACCGGAAAGCTGGCCGGACAGGCCAATGGCGCGGTGACGGTCCGTTATGGCGAGACGATCGTTCTCGCCACCGCGACTGCCAGCCGCGAGCCCCGACCGGACATCGACTTTTTCCCGCTGACCGTCGACTACGAGGAGCGGCTCTACGCCGCCGGCAAGATTCCCGGCGGCTTCTTCAAGCGCGAAGGCCGACCCAGTGAGCAGGCAATTCTGACCTGCCGGCTGACCGATCGCCCGATTCGTCCCCTCTTTCCGAAGGGTTTCCGCAACGATGTGCAGGTCGTCGTGGAGGTTCTGTCGGCCGACCAGGAGAATGAGCCGGATATTCTCTCGATCATCGGCGCGTCCGCCGCTTTGACGGTGTCGGACATTCCTTTCGAGGGGCCGGTCGGCGCGGTCAAGGTTGGCTACATCGACGGCGAGCTGGTGCTGAATCCGGTCGTGTCGCGCATGCCCGAGAGCCAACTCGAGCTCGCGATCGCCGGAACCCGCGACGCGATCGTGATGGTCGAGGCGGGCGCCAACCAGATTCCCGAGGAAGTCATGCTTCGGGCGCTGAAGTTCGGATACGAGGCGATTCAAGACATTGTGACGATGCAGGACCGGCTTCGCGCGGAGGTCGGCAAGGCAAAGTTTGCCTTCTCGGTCAACGAGCTTTCCGCCGAGTTCAAGCAGTCGGTCGCGACGCTGGTCGGCGACCGAATCGGCCCGGTGGTCTACCAGACCGATAAGCAGGACCGTGAAAACTCCCGCAAGCAGCTGATCGCCGATGTCGCCGCCAAAATGGGTGAAGGAACGCGCGAGAAGGACGTGGCGCAGGTCGTCGAAGACCTGGAGGCCAGGGAAGTCCGGACGGCGATCCTGAACGAGGGCAAGCGTCCCGACGGTCGGGATCTGACGACGATCCGTCCACTCGCCTGCGAGGTTGGTATCCTGCCGCGCACCCACGGCTCCGGTCTTTTCACCCGTGGCCAGACCCAGGTGTTGTCGATCGCCACGCTTGGCAGCACCGCGGACCAACAGATCATCGACGGCCTCGGCACCGAGGAGTCGAAGCGCTTTATGCACCACTACAACATGCCGCCGTTCAGCGTCGGCGAAGTGCGGCGCATGGGATCGCCCGGTCGACGGGAGATCGGTCACGGCGCCCTTGCCGAGCGCGCCCTGCTGCCAGTGATTCCGGCGACCGACGAGTTCCCGTACACGATCCGGCTGGTGTCCGAAGTGGTCAGCTCGAATGGCTCGACCTCGATGGGGAGCGTCTGCGGAAGCATCCTCGCCCTGATGGACGCCGGGGTTCCGATCAAGGCGCCGGTCGGCGGGATTGCCATGGGATTGATTACCGACGACCAGGGGCGCTTCGCGGTCCTGACCGATATTCAAGGCATCGAAGACCACCTGGGCGACATGGACTTCAAGGTGGCCGGCTCGGCAACCTGCATCACCGCGCTTCAGATGGACATCAAGGTGAAGGGGCTCAGCTACGAGATCCTCGAGAAGGCGCTGGCGCAGGCGCGCGAGGCACGCCTCTTCATCCTGGAGCGCATGCTCGAGACGATTGCCGAGGCGCGACCGGAGCTCTCTCCGTACGCGCCGCGTAGCTACCGGACGAAGATTCCGGTCGAGAAGATCGGCGCGCTGATCGGACCGGGCGGCAAGAACGTGCGCGGCCTGCAGGACGAGTTCAACGTCAAGGTCGACATCCAGGACGACGGGACGGTGTTCGTGTCGTCGGTGGACGCCGAGGGCGCGCGCCGCGCGCTGTCGCAGATCGACCGCTTCACCCGCGACGTGGCGATTGGCGCCGATTACCTCGGCAAGGTCACCCGGATCACCAATTTCGGAGCGTTCGTCGAGATCTTCCCGGGTAAGGAGGGTCTGGTCCGCATCCCGGAGCTCGCGGAGTATCGCGTCACGCGCCCCGAGGACGTGGTCAGCATCGGCGATGAGATCATGGTGCGGGTAATCGAGATCGACGCCCAGGGACGGGTGAACCTGTCTCGACGGGCCGTCCTCGAAGGCACGCCCGCCTCGGCGGTGGCGTCGACCCCGTCCGGGCCACCGTCCCGTGGCCCTTCCGGTGGGCCTCCCGGCTTCCACGGCGAGCGCCGCCCCTTCAGCGGACGGCCCCACTCGGGCTCCGGGCCGCCGCCGCCTCGATCGGGTACTGGCGAGCGCCACCCATCGTCCGGCGATGGCGCCGACGGCGGGCGCCGACCGCTCGGCCCCAAGAAGTGGTGATCGATCGGTCGACCGTCGACC
>JBOGTX010000001.1:0-6697 GCA_050695695.1 Chloroflexota bacterium | reverse complement strand
GGTCATTACCGTGGCGATGAATCTCCTGTTCTTTCCGTACCAGCAGCTCCTGCCGGTGGTCGCGGTGGACGTTCTGAGCGCCGGATCGGTCGGACTGGGGGCATTGGCCGCCGCCGACGGCATCGGGTCACTCGCCGGAACGCTGCTGATCGCGATGCTGGCGCCGCGTCGGCGCAACGGCATGTTCTTCTGGCTTGGCTCGTTGGTCGGTGGCATCGCCCTGATCGGATTCAGCTTTCAGCGCGAGTTCGCGATCGCGGCGCTCTTGCTTGCCATCGGCGGTTTTTTTCGGGCCGCGTTCAGCGCGTTTCAGGCGGCGATCATTCTGCGAAACAGCTCGGATCGGATGCGCGGTCGCGCCATGGGAATTTTGACCCTGGCGATCGGGGTAGGGCCGTTTGGTACTTTGGAGATCGGAGCACTCGCCCAGGCGATTGGCACGCCGACCGCGATTCTCATCAACGCCTCGGCCTGCGTCGTGATGGTCGCGGTGATCGGCGCGCGGCTCCGACGAATTCGAGAGGCGTAAGCGGTACTCCGGAAAAAGCGTGGTGAAAGGAACGTCGCGATGAAGTTTGGGATGAGCACCCTTGGTTGCCCGGATTGGACCCTTGAGCAGGTGGCCGAGGCGGCCGCGACCTATGGCTATGACGGCGTCGAGCTGCGCATTCTCGACGGTGAGGTCATCACCCCGGCGCTCGTGCGCGCGAATCGCGATCGCTTGCGCGCCCGGTTCGACGGCTCAGGGCCACGGATCATTGGCCTTGGCTCGTCGGTTCGCCTCTCGACCGCGAACCCGGACGAGCGCGCCGACAACGAGCGGACGTTGGCCGAGTTCGTCGAGCTTGCCCAGGAGCTTGGCGTGCCGATGGTTCGGATTTTCGGCGGCCGAATCTCCGAGGGAGACGACGCCGAGGCCGCGACGCGGAACGTGGCCGACAGCCTCAACCGCTGCGCGGCAGCCGCCGAGCGCGCCGGCATCACGATCGCCCTGGAAACCCACGATGACTTTTCCCGGAGCGCGATGGTGGCCGCGGCGCTCGCCCGAGTCAAGAGCTCGGCGATTGGCGCCCTCTGGGATACCCACCACCCGTACCGCATGGGCGAGACCCTCGCCGAGGTCTGGTCGAACCTGGCCAGTCGCCTGGTCCACGTCCACCTGAAGGACGCGCGGCGCCGCCCGGATGACGGCTGGGATCTCGTGCTGCTCGGCGAGGGCCAGGTCCCCTGTCGCGAGATCATCCGCGCCCTGGTCCTGCGCGGATATCGCGGGTACGTCGTCGCGGAGTGGGAAAAGAAGTGGCACCCGGAGATCGCCGACCCAGAGGTAGCGTTGCCCCAGCACCTCGCCAAGATGAAGGAGTGGACCGCCGACATCCTGTAGGCGTCAGGCGACCAGCTCGTCGAGAATTCTGGTCGCGACCTCGCGCGCCGCGAGATAGCGATAGGTCGCGTCAGACCGGGTGTAGTCGGGAGCGTGGCTGCTTCGGATCGCCCGCGTCGCGTTCAGCATCGCTTCTTGCTGGGCGAGCAGGCCACGATTGATCATATTGATCTCCCACATTGGCCGGCGGCTTGCCCACCAGTATTGGCAACTATGCAATGCCCGGTCCATCAGCGTCCGGGCGATTCGCGCGTGCTCGCGGCTGACGTCGGTGTCGCTGAGGGCCTCGGCGCGTTGCGCCAGATCGAGCACCAGCTCGGTCAGCTCCCACTGCAACTGGTGGACGTGGTTTCCTGGATCCTTCCACAAGGGATATGGGTTTCCGGCGGCCAGGTCGTCGCCGGTCGTGCTCCACGACGATGGGTGCGGCATCGGGATGTGGCGCCGCGGAAACAGCTCGAGCAGGCGGCTGATCGTGACCATCTGAATGCCATCGGGGGCATCGCGGTTGTCGGTACCCTTCCCATCTCCGGCCAGGGCCTGAATCACTCGGGCCAGAAAGCGCTGATCCCAGCCGGGGAGGTGGTGACCGAAGGTTTCGGCGTCCAGGGCCGTGACGACGTAGATCGATTGACGCCAGCCACGGAGCGCCCGGAGGCTCGCAAAAAAGCCCTCGACGTCGAGATCCGCGAAGGCGATCCGATTGCTCAAGATGTCGTCTCGGAAAAGTATCGCGAGATCACCCTCATCCGATCCAACCGATGGAATGAACTCGAGCGGCCACTCGGTTGGGCAGGCTACTCCGCTCGCCAGCAGCCAACGATGGCCGGTCTCGAGCACCGTTGGAACGATCGAGGGCGCGAAGCACAGCTCGGGCGAAAAGAATCCCAGAGGGTGGTACGCGTTGCCAAACGCGCTTCGGGAGATCCGCTGGTTGAGGACGACCTGGCGGCGTCCTTCGCGCGCTGGAATCAACGGCAGGATTGGATGGTACATCGCGGTTCCGGTCAACTCGACGGTCCCCCGTTCGCCCAGGCGCCGCAAACCGTCGACGACGTCGGTGGCGCGATGCTCGCGGAGGAGCTCGATCAGCGAGCCGGTGACGTTGATCGTGACCTGGGCCGCGGTCAAACCCTCGAAAATCTCGATGACTGGCCGATAACACTCGTCGCAGATGCGATCGAGCACTCCAGGAAGCTGGGTCGGTGGCTGATAGAAGTGTAGAAGGGGTGCCCAATAGATCATCGGAATGTTTACCTCTTGGGCGAGAGCCGCGGGGAAAAGAAGAGCAAGAAAGGTGCCACCCGGCACTTGACGTTCGACGAAAATGGGTGTAATTTAGCTCCACAAGAACCAAATCAAGAGCGCGATCATGCTAGCCGAATCAACGCTCGACCAGGCGAAGCCCGAGCTGATCCCCAACGCCGTCCTGGCAGTCGACGTCGTCCTCTTCACCACCGTGCGCAAGGCCCCCCTGAGCGAGGCACTGCAGGTTCTGCTCGTCCACCAGGGCGATCAGACCGGCCGAGGCCGCTGGATCTTGCCGGGCGTCCTGGTTCGGGCGAGCGAAGCCTTTGCCGAGGCAGCGCGGCGCGCGCTGGCCGAGAAGGCCAGTCTGGACGCGGCAACCTGGTATCTCGATCAGCTTGCCACCTACGGCGAGCCGGCGCGGGATAGTCGGGGGCGGGTGGCCTCGATCGCCCACCTGGCGCTGGTTCGCAGCGACGACCTGACGCTCCGTCCGGGCATCGACGTCCGGGCGACCGAATGGTGCCAGGTGAAGCGGATCGACGAACGGGTTCTCGCCTTCGATCACGCCGAGATGATCCGGGCGGGTGTCCAGCGAATTCGCAGTAAGGTGCGGTATTCCTGGGTCGCGTTCCAGTTGCTGGACGAGCGCTTCACGATTCCCGAGCTTCGGGCGGTGTACGCCGCGATTCTTGACCCCGGGCTGGCGCGGCTCTCGACCGGAAACTTCAAGAAGGCGATGCGCCCGCTCTTCGACAGTGGCGTTTTACACGTGGTGGGACGCGCGACGACCGGTCGCCGCGGCCGCCCTGGCCATCTCTATCGGTTCGCCGGGCCGGTGACCGGCCGGCGTGAGCGGGAGCTGCCGTGGTGAGGTTGGCCGACATTTTTTTAAGTGGAATATGGCTACAATGGAGCTAAATTAGCGCCCCGGGGGATGGGACGCGATGGAGGATGGCGATGGCCCTGGCAACCGACGGCGCGACGGCGAGCGACACTCAGCGCCGCCTGGTCGACGAGATCCGTCGACTCCGCGAGGAAAGAAACGCGGTAATCCTCGCCCACAATTACCAGATCGGACCGATTCAAGATCTCGCCGACTTCGTGGGAGACTCGCTTGGCCTGGCCCAGGCCGCGACGCGCACCGACGCCCCGCTGATCGTGATGTGCGGCGTTTACTTCATGGCCGAAACCGCGAAAATCCTGAATCCGCGACGGACCGTCTTGATCCCCGAGACCAGAGCCGGCTGCTCGCTGGCCGACTCGATCACCGCCGACCAGCTCCGCGCCTGGAAGGCGGAGCATCCCGGCGCGGTCGTGGTGAGCTACGTGAACACGACCGCCGAGGTCAAGGCCGAAACTGACATTTGCGTCACCTCCGGTAACGCCGAGGCGGTCATTCGCTCGATTCCCCCCGACCGAGAGATCCTCTTCTGTCCCGATATGTTTCTGGGAGCCTACCTCGAGCGCGTCACCGGACGGAAGATGCACGTCTGGCTGGGCGAGTGCCACGTCCACGCCGGAATTCGGCCGGAGGAGATCGACGAGCAGCGGGGGAAGTTCCCCGGTTCGGAGCTTTTGATTCACCCGGAGTGCGGCTGCTCGACGCGCTACCTGTGGGCTCAGAGCGCCGGCGCGATGCAAACGACCGACACCCACGTTCTTTCCACCGAGGGCATGCTGAGGCGGGCGCGCCAGTCCGATCGGACGACCTTTCTGATCGCGACCGAGACCGGGCTGCTGCATCGCCTGCGTAAGGAGATGCCGGAGAAACGGTTCGAGCCGGCCGACGACGGCGCGGTCTGCCGCTACATGAAGATGATCACCCTGCCCAACCTGCGCGACTGCCTGCGCGACCTGGCCCCCGAGGTCGAGGTGCCGACCGAGATTCTGGAGCGGGCGCGGCACTCGGTCGAGCGCATGCTCGCGATCAAACCTTGAAAGAGTCGATGCGACGAGATGAAGTATGACGTCATCGTCGTCGGCAGCGGCCTGAGCGGCCTTTACGGGGCGCTCCTGGCCGCCCGCCACGGCAACGTTCTAGTCCTGACGAAAGCGAATCTCGAAGATTCGAATACCTATCACGCGCAAGGGGGAATCGCCGTCGCCCTCGCCTCGGCGGATTCGCCGGAGCTCCACTACCACGATACGATCGTGGCCGGCGCCGGCCTGTGCGATCCCCGGGCGGTTCGGGTTCTCGTCGAGGAAGGGCCCCGCCGGGTGCGCGATCTCATCCGCCGCGGGGTGCCGTTCGATCGGGTCGACGGCGAGATCGCCTTCACCCGGGAAGCCGCGCACAGCCAGCCGCGAGTGGTCCACGCAGGCGGCGATGCCACCGGCAAGAGCATCGAGGAGACGATCGCCGACCAGGTTCGATCGTCCCCCCGGATCACCGTTCGCCAGAACGTCCTGGCGGCGGAGCTCGTCCAGAACCGCGACCGAGTAACTGGCGTTCGAGCGCTCGATTGCGCCACCGGAGCCTGCGAGACGTTTCTCGCCCCGGCGGTCGTGCTGGCAACGGGCGGCGCCGGCCGGCTGTTCTCTCACACCACCAATCCGGAAGTGGCGACCGGGGGAGGGATCGCCCTCGCCTTCCGCGCCGGGGCGGAGCTGGCCGACCTGGAGTTCGTCCAGTTTCATCCGACTGCCCTCGCGGTGCCGGGCGCGCCACGCTTTTTGATCTCCGAGGCGGTGCGCGGCGAGGGCGGAATCCTGCGCAACGCTGCCGGCCAGCGCTTCATGACCGAGGTCGATCCCCGTGCCGAGCTCGCGCCGCGCGACGTGGTCGCCCGAGCGATCGCCTTCGAGAGCCAGCGCACCGGCCACGACCATGTCTACCTCGACGTCACTCACCTCGCTGCCGAGCAGGTCAGTCGCCGCTTTCCGACGATCTCGGGCGTCTGCCACCAATACGGCATCGACCTGGCGAAGGACTGGATTCCGGTCGCGCCGGCCGCGCACTACCTGATGGGCGGCATTCGCACCAACGCCTGGGGCGAGACGTCGCTGCCCGGGCTCTACGCCTGCGGCGAGTGCGCGTGTACCGGCGTCCACGGCGCGAACCGCCTGGCGAGCAACTCCCTTCTCGAAACCCTCGTTTTTTCCGGTCGGGTCGTCCAGGCAATCTTCGAGGGCGCCGCGACCGACGGCGTTGCGCTGAATGGCTCCGCGGAGGAAGCGATCGAAGCGGAAGAGCCGCTGCTCGCCGATCGGCGCGTCGCGGTCGCGCCGCCGACCCGGCGCGAGGCTCCGCCCAGGTCGCTGGCGGGCCTGCGGGACCTTACCTGGTCGCTCGCCGGATTGACGCGAGACGCGAACGGGCTCCAGACGATCGAAGGGATCGCGTCGACCTGGCAGGCCGAGGACGACATGCCGCGCACGCGCGACGAATACGAAGTCGCGAGCCTGACCCTGCTCGCCCGGTTGATCGCGATCGCGGCGCTTCACCGCGAGGAAAGCCGTGGCGCCCACTTCCGCACCGACTACCGTCATCCCGACCCGGACTGGCGACGCCACATCGTCGTGGTCGACGGAGTCCACTCGACAGGAGACACCAGTGAGTCAATTCGAGCTTCCACCGGCCGAGGTTGATCGCGTCGTCCGCCAGGCGCTCGCCGAGGATCTGCCGTGGGGCGACGTGACCAGCGACAACCTGATTCCGAGCGATCAGCTTGGCGTCGGTCGGGTCGAGGCCCGCGAGCGGGGAATCCTGGCCGGGTTACCGGTCGCCCGGGCCGTCTTCGCCCAGGTCGATCCGACGCTCCAGTTCAAAGCCCACGCGATCGAGGGGGCGCAGCTCGAGCGGGGCCAGATCGTCGCCGAGATTCGCGGCTCCCTGCGGTCGCTGCTCCGCGGCGAGCGCGTAGCCCTGAACTTCTTCCAGCGCCTGGGCGGGATCGCCACGATGACCAACCGCTACGCCCGGGCAATCGAAGGCACCTCGGCTCGCATCATCGATACTCGGAAGACGACTCCTGGCCTGCGATTGCTGGAACGATACGCCGTCCGGGTCGGGGGTGGACATAATCACCGCTTCTGTCTCAGCGACGCGGTCTTGATCAAGGA